>VGCB01000001.1 GCA_016870235.1 Actinomycetota bacterium
CCTTGATTCTGGCGAGCGTAGAGGGCGATCGAGATGTCGCCGCAGTGCGGATCCATCGGAACGAGCTCGATCCGACGGCCCGGGATCGTCACGGTCATCTCGCGCCTCTCGGAAGATGGTTAACCATTGACCAGAGTGTGCCCGGTCGGGAGGAGTCGTGTCAAGCAGCCTCGCCGGCGAGGCCGAAGAGCCTGTCCTCCGCCACCCGGTAGTGCTCGGCGACCGCCGCCTGGACGCGGTCGGCGTCCCGGGCGAGCAGCGCGTCGAGGATGGCCCGGTGCACCCACGGCTCGATCTCGACGCGGAGCCCCGAGCTCGCCTCGGCGGCCGTGCGCAGGAGGAGCACGGTCGTGTTCAGCATCTGCTCGTAGACCGCGATCAGCCTTCGGTTCCCGGTCAATGACACGAGGGCGCGGTGGAAGGCAACGTCGTGCTCGGCCGCCTCGACGAAGCTCGCGCCCCGGCTCCAGGCATCGTCGAACGCGTCGAGGTGGGCGCTGAGCCGTTGGATCTCATCCGTGGCGGCGCCACGGATGATCGCCCGGCACGCCCCGGCCTCGAGCGACTCGCGGACGAGGTACACCTCGGTCAGGTCGCGCGCCGTGAGCGTGGAGACGACGGTGCCCCGCCTCGGCGTCTCGACCGCCAGGCCCTCGCGCGCGAGCTCGCGGATCGCGTCGCGGATCGGGCCGCGGCTCGTGCCGAAGCGGGCTGCCAGGTCGCGTTCGACGAGTCGCGACCCGGCGGGAAGCTGGCCGGAGAGCACTGCCTCGCGCATCCGCCCGAGGATGATCTCCCAGAGCTGCGGCTGGTCCACCTGATCGACCGTCCACTCGGTCACGAGAGGAGTGTACGCCGGGAGGTGCGAGCCCTCGGCACCGCTCAGCCGGGCGCTGCGACGTGGACGCCGCGGTCGAGGTGCGGCGTCGAGGCAGAGCGGGAGCTCCTCGTCTCGACGGTCGAGAGGGCCATGTCTCGGCTCGCGGGCTGAGGCGACGAGGTCGCTGGTACCCTCGCCCGCATGAGGGAGTCCTCCGGCCCGGAGCCGCGCGTCCTCGGCGCCTCCGGCGTCGCGCTCGAGCCGATCGTCGGCGACGGCGCCCGCTACACGTTCGGGCAGCCGCTCCTGGCGGCGTCCGACGGTGCGGGCGGCTTCGACATCCGCGTCGTGCGGATCCGGCCCGGTGGGGTCTCCGCAGATCACTCGCACCCCTGGGAGCAGGCGAACTACGTGCTCTCCGGGACGGGCGAGGTCACGCTCGGGGAGGACAGGCGGACGATCGGCGCCGACGACTTCGTCTACGTCCCGCCGATGCTCCGCCACGTGTTCTCGAACACGGGCGCCGACGATCTCGTGCTGTTCTCGACGCTCGGGCCGAAGACGACGTAGCGCCGATCGGGCGCGGTCCGGCGCCGTCCGGACTCGAACGCGTCAGTGGATGAGCGGCTCGGGGACCGGATCGCCGAAGCTGGTCTCGAGGAAGTCGAAGTCGCAGCCGCTGTCGGCCTGGAGGATGTGCCGCTGGAAGATCCAGCCGTAGCCGCGCTGGTAGACGGGCGGCGATTGCGTCCAGGCCGCGTGCCGGCGGGCGAGCTCGGCGTCCGTCACCTCGAGGTGGATGCGGCGGGCCGGAACGTCGACGGTGATCCGGTCGCCGGTCTCGACGAGCGCGAGGGGGCCGCCGACATGGGCCTCCGGGGCGCAGTGGAGGAGGCAGCCGCCGTAGCTCGTGCCGCTCATGCGGGCGTCCGAGAGGCGGAGCATGTCGGTGATGCCCTGCCTGAGGAGCTTGGTCGGGATCGGCAGCATGCCCCACTCGGGCATGCCCGCGGCGCACGGGCCTGCGTAGCGCAGGACGAGGATGTCGTCGGCGGTGACGTCGAGGTCGGGGTCGCCGACGGCGGCCGCGAGCGACGCGTAGTCGTCGTAGACGAGCGCGCGGCCGGTGTGCCGGAGCAGGTGCGGCGCGCAGGCGCTGGGCTTGATCACGACGCCGTCCGGCGCGAGGTTCCCGCGCAGCACGGCGAGGGCGCCCTCGGCGTAGATCGGGTTGTCGAGCGGCCGGATCACGTCGTCGTCGAAGACCTCGGCGCCGTCGACGTTCTCGCCGAGGGTGCGGCCGTTGACGGTGAGCGCGTGCGTCGCGAGGTCCGCCCGGATCCGGTCGAGCATCGCCGGCAGCCCGCCTGCGTAGAAGAAGTCCTCCATCAGGTAGCGGTCGCCGCTCGGGCGGACGTTCGCGATCACGGGCACGGTGCGGCTCGCGGCATCGAAGTCGTCGAGCGTCACCGGATGGCCGGCACGCCTGCTGATCGCGATCAGGTGGATGATCGCGTTCGTCGAGCAGCCCATCGCCATCGCGCACGCGATCCCGTTGGTGAAGCTGTCCCGGGTCAGCAGCCTGGCGGGCGTCAGGTCGTCTCGCACCATCTGCACGATCCGCCGGCCGCATTCGGCGCTCATGCGGATGTGGCCGGCGTCGGCGGCCGGGATGCTCGACGCGCCGGGCAGCGTCAGGCCGACCGCCTCCGCGATCCCCATCATCGTCGCCGCCGTGCCCATCGTCATGCACGTCCCCTGGCTGCGCGCGATGCCGGTCTCGATCTCGAGCAGCGCCTCGTCGGACAGGCGCCCCGCCCGGCGCTCGTCCCAGTACTTGACGCCGTCGGAGCCCGAGCCCAGCACCCGGCCGCGCCAGTTCCCGCGCAGCATCGGCCCGGCGGGGAGGACGATGAACGGCAGGTTCGTCGAGAGCGCGCCCATCACGAGCCCGGGGATCGTCTTGTCGCAGCCGCCCATCAGCACGGCGCCGTCCACGGGGTGCGAGCGCAGGAGCTCCTCGGTCTCCATCGCGAGGAAGTTGCGGTACAGCATCGTCGTCGGCTTCACGATCGGCTCCGACAGGCTCATCGCCGGCAGCTCCAGCGGGAAGCCGCCGGCCTGCAACACCCCGCGCTTGACGTCCTCCACCCGCTGCTTGAAGTGCGCGTGGCACTGGTTCGCGTCGCTCCACGTGTTGACGACCGCGATCACCGGCTTGCCGGCGTAGTCCGCCGCCCCGTAGCCCATCTGCGCCATCCGCGAGCGATGACCGAACGAGCGGAAGTCGTCGGGCTCGAACCACCGCGCGCTCCGCAACCGACGGGTGGTCTCCGCTGCCACGCGGCAATCCTACGACGCCCGGACGAGCGGACGACCGTCGCGCACCACGAGTCGTCGCCAGATCGAGGAGCATCTCGCCAACGTCCGGAGCGGTGCGGTCGACATCGCGACGCCGCCGCTCGTTCCGCCTGGGGGCGGAGAGCCGCCTGACGCCTCCCGCCGGCTCAGCGCGCGCCGACGGGCGCGTGCTCGACCGTCATCGCCGCAAGCCGCTCGGGCACCGGAGCGGGCGCGATGCCCGGAGCGTCCGAGACGCAGGCGAACCGGCCGCCCTCGACGCCGGTCTCGAAGACCACCTCCGGGGCGGCGAGATCCTCGCGGTAGTGACGGTCGGTGGGGAAGACGTCGGCCGGGTAGTGCACGTGCTCGAGCGAGGCGAGCGCGACCGAGAAGGCCGAGCCGATCGCGCTCTCGAGCATCGAGCCGACCCAGCAGCGGATGCCGGCGTCGCGACAGATCTCGTTGATCGCACGCGCCGCCGTCAGCCCGCCGACGCGTCCGTGCTTGAGGTTGATCCACCGGCACGACCCGAGCTCGATCGCGTGACGCGCGCGCTCGACGGAGACGATGCTCTCGTCCAGGCAGATGGGCGTCTCGATCGCCTGCGCCAGCTTTGCGTGGTCGAGCAGGTCGTCGTGCCGGAGCGGCTGCTCGATCATCTCGAGCCCGAAGCGGTCGAGCCGCTTGAAGAGGTCGAGGTCGTCGAGCGTGTAGCCCGAGTTGCAGTCGACGTGGCACGGGAGATCCGGGAACGTCGAGCGAACGGCCTCGAGCATGTTCACGTCCCACCCGGGCCGGAACTTCAGCTTCACGCGCCGGAAGCCCTCGTCGACGGCACCGCCGATCAGGCGCACGAGGTCGTCGAGCGAGTCCTGCACGCCGAAGTCGGCTCCCACCTCGATCCGGTCGCGCGCGCCGCCGGCGAGCGCGTGTAGCGGGCGGCCCGTCAGCTTCCCGTGCAGGTCCCACCACGCGAGGTCGAGCCCCGCCTTCGCGAAGTGGTTGCCCTTGACGTGCGCCAGGCGGCGCTGGAGGTCGTCGCCGCTCTCGACAGCTTCGCCGAGCAGCGCCGGTGCGAGCCAGTCCCGCAGCACGCGCAGCGCGCCGTCTGCCCACTCGGGGCTGAACGTCGGATCGGCGAACGGGGTCGTCTCGCCCCAGCCGACCTCGCCGCCCGACGCCATCCGCACGAGCACCGAGTGGATCGCCCACTCCTCGTGCGACGCCGTCCGCCACGGGTAGAGGAGCGGCATCGCCACGTGATAGAGGTCGATGCGCTCGACGAGCACGACCGCACCCTATCGCGCTCCTCGACGGCGTCGAGGGCCGCTGCCGGGCGGGCTGACTCACTGTCGTGGCGGATCCGCCAGCGGCCGGAGTCAGGCGGCGGGCCGGAGGAGCAGCTCGCGGATCTCCTCGGGCCGGCCGAGAGTGGCCGCGAGGCCGTCGATCGCATCGTCGATTGCGGCCGCGTAGGCGTCCGCGCCGCCGAAGCGCGCGAGCTCCTCCGGCGGGACGAACTTGAACATCAGCGACGAGGTGCCCGGCGGCAGGCCGACGAGCTGGACGGTGATGACGCCGTGGTCGCGGACGAGCGCCATCGCGACCGCGGAGGTCGCCTCGTACGGCACGATGGGCGCATTGACCAGCCCGGCCCGCTCGAGGGCGACGGTGAGGATGTCCTCGGCCCGGAGCTCCGAGATCACCGCCGTTTCGTGGACTCGATCGCCGATGCGCGGGCGGAGCGCCTCCGCGATCTCCCGGCTCGTCTCGCGCAGCTCGCGGACGCGTTCGGGGGTCGACCCCTCGAGCGACCGTGCGGCCGCCGGGTAGAGGAGCGGGCGCGCTTCCAGGCCGAGCTCGAAGCCGCGGGCGCGGATGCGTGACACGAGCGCCGCGTCGCCGCCGAGCACGCCGAGCCTGGGCCCGGTGACGCCGTACTTGTCGAGCCCGGTGCCGACCACGTCGACGCCGAGCTCGAGTGCCCGCGGCTGGCCGTCGAGCGCCGGCGCGACCCGTGCGCCGCCGGCGTCGTCGACGTAGACCGGAACGCCTCGCTCGTGCGCCAGGTCGACGATCCGCCGGATCTCCCCGAGCGGGAGCAGGTCGTATGTGACCGCGAGCCGCGTGAGGACGACGAGCGCGACGTCCGTCCCCGCGGCCAGGACGCCGTCGAGCTCTTCGGCGCTGTGCGTCTCGACGAGACGGGCGCCGGCATAGGAGCAGGAGCGCACGACCGACGCGTGGCTGTACGTACGGGACACCCCGACGACCACGTCGCCCGGCTCGACCAGGGAGAGGTGCGTCGCGAGCGTCGCGCCCGTCAGCCGGTTGAAGAGCGCTGCGTCGTGCCGGTCGGGGTCGCCGCCGAGATGGTCGAGCGCAGCTGAGCGGAAGCGGTCGAAATAGAGCGCCGGCGCAACGAAGTCGTTCGCGACCCGCAGCTCGGCAGGTTCGAGCGGCAGCCCGTGCTCGAGGCCCGAGAAGTTGAAGACGGCGTCCGGCCCGGAGTCGGCGATCCGGCGCCGGATGTGCGACCAGGCCGTTCGCAGCTTCCGGAAGTCGTCTTCGGTGCTCGCCAGGATCGCGCCGCGCGCATACGGGAGGCCGGGCGCGAGCTCGTTGCCCAGCGCATCCCGACGCACCGCCGTCGACGTGGCGCCCACGTCGGGAGGCTACACGAGGATCGGGGCCGCCGCCGGCGGGCGATGCGCGCCTCGGGCGTCAGCCGGGCACGACGGCGTAGGCCTCGAGCTCGACGAGCGCCTCGGGGTCCCAGAGGCTCGTGACCCCCGCGAGCGTCATCGCGGGGTAGTCGCGGCCGACGAGCCGCCGCCAGACCTCGCCCAGCTCGGCCGCGCGCGCCCGGTAGGCCGCCGCCGACGGGGTCAGGATGTTCATCTTCGCGATGTCCGACGGCTGCCCGCCCGCGGCGGCGAGGACGAGGAGGAGCCGCTCCAGCGACAACTCGAACTGCTGCACGAGATCGAGCCCCGGGATCATCTTCCCGGTGTCGTCCTGCGCCGTTTGCCCGGCGAGGAACACGATCCGCGCGCCCGCCGGGACGGCGACCGCGTGGCTGAACCCGGAGGGCTTTCCGAGCTCGGGAGGGTTGACGCGGTCGAGGCTCATGCGGGGCTCCCTTCGTGGGTCTGGGTCGTCGTCGCTTCGGCGCGCAGTTCGTAGCGCTTGAGCTTCCCCGTCTCCGTACGCGGGAGCGCGGTGCGGAACTCGACCGCGCGCGGGTACTTGTACGGGGCGAGCCGGCTCTTCACGAAGTCCTGCAGCTCGCGGGCGAGGACTCCGTCGGGCTCGTGCCCGTCCGCGGGCACCACGAACGCCTTCACGAGCATCCCGCGCTCCTCGTCCGGAACGCCGACGACGGCGCACTCGAGCACCGCCGGGTGCTCGACCAGGGCCTCCTCGACCTCGGGGCCGGCGATGTTGTAGCCGCCGGTGACGATGATGTCGTCCGTCCGCGCCTGGTAGCTGAAGTATCCGTCCTCGTCGAGGACGTAGGCGTCGCCGGTCAGGTTCCAGCCGTCGACGACGTAGTCCGACTGGCGCGGATCGTCCAGGTAACGGCAGCCGGTCGGGCCGCGCACCGCCAGTCGGCCCACCGTGCCCGGAGGCACCGGCCTCATCTGGTCGTCGACCACTCGCGCTTCGTATCCCGGCACGGCGACGCCGGTCGCTCCTGCACGAATCCGACTGTCGGACGCGGAGATGAAGATGTGAAGCATCTCAGTCGCCCCGATCCCGTCGATGATGGCGAGATCGGTCTGGTCGAGCCACGCCTCGAAGACCGGTTGCGGCAGGGTCTCGCCTGCGGAGACGCACCGGCGGAGCGTCGTCAGTCGCGGCGCTGCACCTGCCGCGAGGATTCGCCGGTAGGCGGTCGGTGCGGTGAACACGACGGTCGCCCGGTGCGCCTCGATCGCTTCGACGAGGGCATCGGGCGAGCTCGTCTCGACGAGCACCGCGGAGGCACGGACACGCAACGGGAACGTGACGCTGCCCCCGAGACCGAAGGTGAACGCGATCGACGGGCTACCGATGAAGATGTCGTCCGCAGTCGGGCGGAGGACGTGATGCGAGAAGGTGTCGCAAATCGCGAGCACGTCGCGGTGGAAGTGCATCGTCGCCTTCGGCAGCCCGGTCGTGCCCGACGTGAAGGCGATGAGCACGATGTCGTCAACGGCAGTGTCCGCGGGCGTGAACGGCTCTCGTCGCGCGGCCGCAAGCACGGAAAGCTCACCTGTTCCCCAGACCTTGGCGAACTCCACGACCCTGACCGTGCGGCCGCTCCGCTCGATCGCGGCGTCCAGCTCCTCCCGCAGCCGGTCGTCGCAGAGCGCGAAGTCGATCTGTGCCCTCTCGAGCATCGGCGCGAGCTCACGCGCGCGCAGGAGCGGCATCGTCGCGACCACGATCGCGCCGGCCTTCGCGACGGCGAGCCACGACGCGACGAGCGTCGGTGTGTTCGGCGACCGGAGGAGCACGCGGCTCCCGGGAACCACGCCGAGATCCTGGACGAGGACGTTCCCGATGGCGTCGATGCGCTCCTGCAGTTCTGCGTACGTGATCGTCTCCTCATCGGAGCGAAACGCGACGCGGGAGCCATCGCCCGCGGCGACCGCGACGTCGACGAGCTCGACCGCGCAGTTGAGGCGGCGGGAGTACCGCGGCAGCCCACGCGTGCCGAGGAGGATGTCTGGCCAGAGCTCGGGCGGTGGCAGCCGCTCGAGAGCGAAGGTGTCGACGTGCGCGGACACCTCGCCACAAGGCGTGAGGGCGGGCTCAGGTCTTCTCGGCATTGGCGCGCTCGGCGAGTCGGACAAGCTGGTCGCGACCGCTCCAGTACTGCTCCGGCCAGGGGGTCACCTCGCTGACGCCCTGCTCGGCCGCCGCCCGCAACGTCCAGTACGGGTCGCTGAGGTGCGGCCGCGCGAGCAGGCAGAGGTCGGCGCGACCGGCGGCGATGATGCTGTTGACCTGATCGGCCTCGGTGATGTTCCCGACCGCCATCGTCGCGATCTCGGCCTCGTTCCGGATCTGGTCGGAGAAGGGCGTCTGGAACATGCGGCCGTACACCGGGTCGGCGCGGATCGAGGTCTGGCCGGCCGAGACGTCGATCACGTCGGCGCCCGCGAGCGCGAAGGCGCGGGCGACGGCGACCGCGTCGTCGCCGGTGATCCCCTCGTCGCCGACCCAGTCGGTCGCCGAGATGCGCACGGACATCGGCCTCTCCTCCGGCCAGGCCTCTCGGATCGCGGTGAACACCTCGAGCGGGTAGCGCAGGCGGTTCTCGAGCGAGCCGCCGTACTCGTCCGTGCGGTGGTTCGTCAGCGGCGTGATGAAGGCCGAGAGCAGGTAGCCGTGCGCGCAGTGGAGCTCGAGGAGGTCGAAGCCTGCCTCGATCGCACGCTCGGTCGCGCGCACGTGCGCGTCGCGGACCGCGTCCATGTCTGCTCGGTTCATCTCCCGCGGCACCTGGTTGCGGGCCGACCAGGGGACGGCGGAGGGTGCGAGCAGCGGCCAGTTGCCGTCGTCGAGCGGCTCGTCCTCGCCCTCCCACGGCACCTTCGTCGACCCCTTCGGCCCGGCGTGGCCGAGCTGGAGCGCGATCTTCGCGAGGGTGTGCCGGTGGACGAACTCGACGATCCGCGCCCAGGCGGCGCCCTGCTCGTCCGTCCAGATGCCCGGGCAGCCCGGCGTGATCCGGCCGTCGGGGGTGACGTCGGTCATCTCCGTGAAGAGGAGCGCCGCGCCGCCCTGGGCGCGAGCGCCGTAGTGGACGAGGTGCCAGTCGTCCGGCATCCCGTCGACGGCGCTGTACATCGACATCGGCGAGACGGCGACGCGGTTTCGCAGCTCGAGGTCGCGCCGGCGGAACGGCGTGAACATCGGCGGCACGCGGCGCGGGCTCGTCGAGCCGTTGGCCCGCCGTGCGAAGTCGACCTCCAGCCCGGCGAGCCAGTCGGGGTCGCGGAGCCGGAGGTTCTCGTGGCTGACGCGCTGGCTGCGGGTGAGCAGGGCGTACGTGAACTGCTCCGGGTCGAAACGCGTGTAGCGCGGCAGGCGCTCGAACCACTCCATCGAGTTGCGCGCCGCGTTCTGCAGCCGCAGCACCTCGAGGCGGCGCGCGTCCTCGTACTCCGAGAGCGCCTGCTCGAGCGGACGCCCGTCGAGCCGTGCGGCCAGCTCGATCGCATCCTCCATCGCGAGCTTCGAGCCGCTGCCGATCGAGAAGTGCGCCGTGTGGGCCGAGTCGCCGAGGAGCACGACGTTCCCGTCGTGCCACCGCCCGCAGGTGATGCGGGGGAACTGGATCCACGCGGCCGAGCCGCGCAGGTGGGCGGCGTTCGTGCGCAGCCGGTGCCCCTGCAGCGTGCGGGCGAAGAGCTCCTCGCAGAGCGCGATGCTCTCCTCGGGCTCCATCCGATCGAGGCCGAGCCCGTGCCACGTCGGCTCCTGCATCTCGACGATGAAGGTCGAGGTGTCGGCGTCGAACTGGTACGCATGCGCCCAGGCCCAGCCGTGATCCGTCTCCTCGAAGACGAACGTGAAGGCGTCGAAGCTCCGCGACGTTCCAAGCCAGGTGAAGCGGTTGGGGCGGAGGTCGATCTCGGGCCGGAAGGCCTCGGCCCGCTCGGCGCGGAACCGCGAGTTGATCCCGTCCGCGGCGACGACGAGATCGTGCGGCCCGAAGGGGTCGAGGTCGGTCACCTCGGTCTCGAAGCGCATCTCGACGCCGAGCTCGCGGGCGCGCTCCTGGAGGATCTCGAGCAGCCGCTTGCGGCCGATCCCGCAGAAGCCGTGGCCGGTCGAGCGGACGGCGGCGCCGCGGTAGTGGACCTCGATGTCGTCCCAGTACGCGAACGCGTCCTCGATCGCGGCCATGCTGACCGGGTCGTTGGTGCGGAGGTGGTCGAGCGTCTGGTCGGAGAGGACGACGCCCCAGCCGAACGTGTCGTCGGCCCGATTGCGCTCGATCACGAGCACCTCGTGGCCGGGGTCGCGCAGCTTCAGCGAGATCGCCAGGTAGAGGCCGGCAGGCCCGCCGCCGACGCAGAGGATCTTCATCGAGCGGCGGCCCCCAGGCGGGGTTGCCGCTCGCGCCGCGCTGCGGGTACGCTCGGCGGGTGGTCAACGCCGTCGTGCTGATCAACGTCGCCCGCGGCCAGATCCCGGCGGTCGCAGAGGCCGTGGCGGACGTGCCCGGGGTCTACGAGGTCTTCTCGGTGGGCGGCCGCGTCGACCTCGTCGCGATCGTGCGCGTGAAGTCGAACGAGGAGGTCGCCGACGTCGTCGCGTCGACGATCGCGATGATGCCCGGCGTCGAGGACACGGAGACCTTCATCGCCTTCCGCGTCTACCGTCGCGCCGACGTCGAGGGCGCGTTCTCGATCGGCTTCGACGGCTAGCCCCACGGCGCTAGACCACCCCCGCGACGTGCTCGGCGACGAGCGACGCGAAGAGCTCCGGCTCCTCCCAGACCATCCCGTGCGACGCCTCCGGGACCTCCCGGTAGACGGCCCCCGGCACGAGGCCGGCGAGATCGCGACCGGCGAACCGCGAGGTGAGGGCGTCCTCCGCGCCGCTGACGACGAGGGTCGGGACGCGGACTCCAGGGAGCGCGGCGGTCTCGTCGTGCGCGAGACAGAAGTCGAGCTGCGCGCGATAGGCAGCCTCGTCGGGCGGGTTGGCGGCGATCCGCTCCTCCAGCCCGTGGACGAAGTCGGGGATCGTGCGCAGCGCCTTCGGCGAGAACACGAAGAGGACGGCGAGCTCGAACTGGGCGCTGAAGCCCATCTCCTCGATCACGCGACGGCGGAAGCCGAGCGCGCGGCGGAGCCACTCGTCGGCGACGGCGTACGTCGAGACGAGGACGAGCGAGCGGACGCGCTCGGGCCGCCGGACGGCGAGCGACTGCGCGACCAGGCCGCCCATCGACATGCCGACCACGTGCGCCGCGTCGACGCCCGCGTCGTCGAGCACCGCCTCGAGGTCGCCGGCGACGGTGTCGCCGGTGTACGGGCCGGCGGGCTTGCCGCTCTGGCCCGATCCGCGCGGATCGACGGTGAGAACCCGGCATGTTGGCTCGAGGCGACGCCTCGCGTCGGCCCACACCGGGGTCGCCATCCCGAGCCCGGGGACGAGCACGACGGGCTCGCCGGCGCCGCCATCCTCGTAGTGGATCCCGACTTCGCCGGACCGCGCCATGGGCATGGCGGGGACCTTACAACGTAGCCGGCTTCCTAGTAAGCTCGGCTCTCCTCGACGCCAATGGGAGGTTCGGTGGGCTATCAGGTTGGGATCGACGTCGGCGGAACCTTCACCGATCTCGTGATCGGCGACGGGTCGGGCGCGCTCTTCAAGACGAAGAGCCCGTCGACGCCGGGGAACGAGGCCGACGGGATCGTCGCGGGCCTGACCGACGCGGCGGCTCACTACGGAGCCGGCCTCGCCGCGTTCCTCGAGGACACGGACGTGATCGTCCTCGGCACGACCGTCGTCACCAACCTGATGCTCGAGTACCGCGGCGCCAACACCGGACTGATCACGACCGGGGGCTTCCGCGACGTCATCGAGCTGCGGCGGAGCTATCGCGAGCACCTCTTCGACATCCGCCTGCAGCCGCCGCACCCGATCGTGCCCCGGCACAAGCGGCTCGGCGTGCACGAGCGCATCAACTACCGCGGCGAGATCGAGATCCCACTCGACGAGGACGAGGCCCGGGCGGCGGTCCGGCGGCTGAAAGAGCTCGGCGTCGAGTCCGTCGCGGTCTGCTTCCTCTTCTCGTTCATCAACCCGGTGCACGAGCAGCGCGTCGCGGCGATCGTCGCCGAGGAGGGGCTCGACGTGCCGGTGACGCTCTCGAGCGAGATCTTGCCGCAGGTGCGCGAGTTCGAGCGCCTCTCGACGACGATGGTCAACGCCTACGCGCGCCCGAAGGTCGAGAGCTACCTCCACGACCTCGACTCGAGCCTGCGTTCCGCAGGCTTCAGCGGCGAGCTCTTCGTCATGCACTCGAACGGCGGCATGATCCACGTCGACTACGCCGGCTCGCACGCGGTCGAGCTGCTGATGTCGGGCCCGGCCGGCGGGGTCGTGGCCGGCGCGGCCGTCTCGTCGCTGTCCGGCTACCGTGACGTGATCACGGTCGACATGGGCGGGACGAGCTACGACGTCTGCCTCGTCAAGGACTCCGAGCCGACGAGCGGCACCGAGGCCTGGGTGAGCCGGTACCGCGTGGCGACGCCGATGGTCGACATCCACACGGTCGGCGCCGGCGGCGGCTCGATCGCCTGGATCGACGAGGGCGGGGCGCTGCGCGTCGGGCCGCGGAGCGCGGGGGCGATGCCCGGGCCGGTGTGCTACGGGCGCGGCGGCACCGAGCCGACCGTCACCGACGCCGACCTCCTGCTCGGCTACATCAGCGCCGGCTACTTCCTGGGCGGGCGCATGCGGCTCGACGAGGCCGCGGCGCGCGCGGCCATCGAGGAGAAGATCGCGGGCCCGCTCGGCATGGACGTGATCGAGGCGGCCAGCGGCATCTTCCGGATCGCGAACAACAGCATGGCGAACGCGATGCGCCACGTCACCGTCTCGCGCGGCCGCGACCCGCGCGACTTCGCGCTCTGCGTCTTCGGCGGCGCCGGCGCGATCCACGCGGGCGCCCAGGCCCCGGATCTCGGGATCAAGACGATGCTCGTCCCGAAGGCCGCCTCGGTGCTCTCCGCGCTCGGGAACCAGCTCTCGAACTTCAAGATCACGAAGGTCCAGAGCTTCATCCGCCGGACGAACGCGATCGAGCTCGACGAGCTCAACGCCGTGTTCGCGGAGATGCTGCGCCGCGCCGAGGCCGACCTCGGCGACCAGTCGAAGGTGCGCGAGACGGTGACCGCGCGCTACATGGACATCCGCTACGTCGGCCAGACGCACGAGGTGACCGTCCCGATCCGGTCGCGGACGCGGCGCGTGACCGAGCTGAACCTGGCGACGGCGCTCTCCGAGTACCACGACCTCCACCAGCAGCTCTACTCGTTCAAGCGGCCCGAGCATCCGAGCGAGGTGCTGAACCTCCGGCTCGACCTCGTCGGCGTCCGCGACGTGGCGCGCCTCCGGTCGGAGCCGTTCGGCGACGAGGATCCGGCCGCGGCCGCGAAGGGCGTCCGGCAGGTGTACTTCGAGGAGCGCGGCGGCTTCGTCGAGACGCCGGTGTACGACGGCGATCTCGTCCAGCCCGGGCATCTGATCGCCGGGCCCGCGATCATCGAGGAGCCCGACACGACGATCGTCGTCCGGCCGGGGCAGGAGGCGATGTCGGATCACTACCGCACGTACGTGATCGAGATCCAGTGATGGCGACGGCAGCGCTCGACGTCGTCACCGGCTCGATCCTGCGCGCGAAGCTCGCGTCGGTGATCGACGAGATGGCGACGACGCTGATGAACACGGCGCACTCGAGCCGCATCAGCACCGCGCGCGCGTTCGCCTGCGGGATGCTCGACGAAGACGGTCAGGTCGTCGCGCTCGACAACCCGCTCCATCTCGCCTCGGTCGCGAGGACGTCGGCGAGCGTCCTCGACTACTACCGGTTCCAGGTCGCGGCCGACGACGTCTTCGTCACCAACGACCCGTACGGCGGCGGCTCGACCGTGCAGTACTTCACGCTGCTCGCCCCGCTCGGGCACGGCGACGACATCGTCGCTTACCTCGCCGTCCAGGCGCACCTGTCCGACATCGGCGGGGTCGTCATGGGCAACTATCACCCGACCGCGATCGAGCTGTGGGCCGAGGGCGCCCGCTTCACGCCGCTCAAGATTGTCGTCGACGGGAAGCCGCGGCGGGACGGGTTCGACACGGTCGTCCTCAACAGCCGCGATCCCGAGGGCTTCCGCGGCGACCTCGACGCAATGCTCGCCACGATCGCGGTCGGCCGCAGGCGCCTGGCCGAGCTGATCGACGAGCATGGGCTCGCATCGGTGCAGGCGGGGATGGCGGCGGCCGTCGACTACGCCGAGCGCCGGCTCCGCGGGTCGCTCGACCGCATTCCGGAGGGACGGTTCGCCGGCGAAGCGGTGCTCGACCACGACGGCCAGGGCCGCTCGGACCTGGCCGTGCGCGTCGAGCTCGAGCGGAGCGGCGACGGCCTGCGGCTCGACTTCGCCGCCACCGACGACCAGTCGGCGGGCTTCGTCAACAGCCCCACCGCGAACACGATCGCGTACGCCTTGCTGCCCCTGCTCGGGCTGCTCGACGAGAGCGTCCCGCTCAACGCCGGCCTCCTGCGGCCGCTCGAGATCGTGTTGCGCCCGGGCAGCCTCGTCGACCCGGCCTATCCTGCGCCGACCGGCTGGTGCCGCGAGCACGTCGGCTTCGAGATCACCGAGGCCGTCAGCCAGGCGTTGGCGCGCGCGCTGCCCGAGCAAGCGGGTCTCGGGTTCGCGAGTCGCGCGCTCGTCTTCACCGTCACCAAGGACGTGCTGATCGGCGGCGTCGAGGAGCAGCTCGGGGTCACCGACATCGGCGCCCTCGCCCAGACCGGCGCCCCGGCGACGGCGTTCGCGGACGGCTGGGGCCAGCCCGGGCCCTCTTCCTTCGGGCTCCTGCCCTCGATCGAGGAGCTCGAGGCCGAGGTGGCGGCGAGCGTCGTCCGGCTCGAGTACGTGACCGACTCCGGGGGGCCGGGCGCGCACCGCGGCGGGCTGGGCACGGAGACGGTTGTCCGGTTCGCGGCCGGGTCGCGCGAACGGCTCTACGCGTGCGTGGCCGGGGTCGAGCACGCGCAGCCGGGCAACCAGGGCGGGCACGCGGGCGGGCCGGTGTCCCTCGCTGTGCTGCGCGACGGCGAGGAGGTCGAGATCGGCACGCTCATGCAGGACGATCCGCTTCGGGCGGGCGCCGAGGTGCGTCTGCGGTCGGCCGGCGGCGGCGGCCACGGCGACCCGCGCGAGCGGCCGGTCGAGGCGGTCGTCGACGACGTCCGGCACGGCTACGTGTCGGTCGAGCAGGCGCGCGGCGTCTACGGCGTCGCGGTCGACGCCGCCACCCTGGCGCTCGACCCGACGGGCACGGCGGCGCTGCGCGGAGGAGGAGGAGGCTGAGATGGCCGTCGACGTGATCTTCGGCGAGATCGTCCGGGAGTACTTCGAGACGGTCGCGCGCGAGATGAACACGACGATGGACAACACGTCGCTCTCGCCCGTGTTCAACGAGGCCCACGACTGCTCGGCCGGGCTCTTCTTCTACGACGGCAAGGACGTCAGCCTGATCGCGCGCGCGAACGCCGAGCCCGTGCACATCTACGCGTCCGTCCACTCGGTCGAGGGGCTGATCCGCTACTACCGCAACGACCTCGCCGACGGCGACGTGATCATGGTCAGCGACCCGTACTTCTACGGGAGCCACATTCCGGACTGGACCGTGATGAAGCCGGTCTTCTGGAACAACAAGCCGGTGTTCTTCCCGGGCATCCGCGCGCATATGATCGAGGTCGGCGGCCCGGTCGCGGGCGGCTACAACTCCGACGCGCGCGACGTGTGGCAGGAGGGCTTCCGGCTCGCGCCGATGAAGCTCTACGACCGCGGCGAGCTGCGGCGCGACCTCCTCGACCTCCTGAAGGCGAACAACCGCCAGCCGGAGATCATGGAGGGCGACCTGAACGCGATGATCGGCGCCTGCCGCGTCGCCGAGCGCCGCGTGATCGAGCTGCTCGAGAAGTACGGCATCGAGCAGACGCTCGAGGCGACGAACTACATCCTCGACTACTCCGAGCGGCGCCTCCGCGCCGCGATCTCCGAGTGGCCCGACGGCGACTACCACGGCCAGGCGATCCTCGACTACGACTTCGCCGACACGCGCGACATCAACGTCGAGTGCACGCTGCGCGTCCGCGGCGACGAGGTGGAGGCCGACTTCACCGGCTCGCACCCGCAGACGCGCGGCTACGTCAACAGCCGGCCCGGGAACACGGGCTCCTGGGTCTACAGCATGTTCAGCGTCGTCTTCGACGACATCCCGATCAACTCGGGCTTCTTCCGGCCTATCTCGCTGAAGCTGCCGGAGGGCTCCGTCGTCAACCCGCTGCCGCCCGCGCCGGTCGGGAACTCCACCATCTGCATCGGCAACGACGTCGGGCAGGCGACGATCAAGGCCCTCGAGAAGATCGTGCCCGAGCGGGTCGGCGCCGCCACCTTGGACCTCGTCGTCGACACGTACTTCGGCACCGACAACCGCTTCCCGGACAACCCCTTCTACGTCAGCGTCGAGTACTTCGCGACCCCGATCTCCTCGGGCGCAGCCTACGGGGTCGACGGCTGGGGCGCCTGGTCGACGCCGCATTGCTCGCTGAAGCTGACGACGGTCGAGATGCAGGAGATCCAGTACCCGGTGCTCTACCTCCAGGGGGAGTACGCGAAGGACACGATGGCACCCGGCCGCTGGCGCGGGACGCCCGCCTTCCAGATGCAGCGGCGGAACCCGGACGGCTGCACGGTGATCCACTGCATCTTCGTGCAGGGCTGCGAGCACCCGCTGCAGGGGTTCGCCGGCGGCGGCTCGGGCGACGGCAACTACTGCATCCTCGACTACGGCGGCCCGAACGAGCGGAAGGTGACCGATCTCGCGTTCCTCTACCCGAGCCAGCCGGGCGAGGTCATCTTCTTCCAGAGCGGCGGTGGCGGAGCCTGGGGGCCTGCGCTCGAGCGCGAGCCCGTGAGCGTCCTCGCCGACGTCGTCGAGGAGCTGCTCTCGGTCGAGAACGCGCGCGAGCAGTACGCGGTCGTGATCGACCCGGAGCGCCTCGTCGTGCTCGAGGCCGAGACCGAAGCGCTTCGGGCGCAGAGGAGCGGCCCGTGACAGCCGGGTCGCGTCTCGCTCCGGCGGGTCGCGCGCACCAGTGGCTCCAGCTCGGGCTCGACGAGTCCTACTTCGACGGCGACCCGGTCATCGTCACCGGCGGCGACGGCCCCTACTTCGTCGACTCGGAGGGCCGGCGCTGGCTCGACGCGCTCTGTGGTCAGTCGGCGGCGGTGATCGGACACAACCACCCGGCCGTTGTCGAGGCGATCCGCGAGCAGGCGACGAGGATGACGAGCAACGTCGCGGGCGTCCTTCCGTCCGACCGCAGCATCGAGCTCTCCGAGCGGCTCTCGGCGCTGACGGGCGGCGAGCTGCCGCGCGTCTTCTACTGCACGGGAGGCTCGGACGCGAACGACACGGCCATCCGCCTCGCCCGCCAGTACTGGAAGAACCGCGGCCGCGGCGGCAAGTTCAAGACGATCGTCCGCCAGCACGGCTACCACGGCAGCACCCTCGCGGCCAACGCGGCGAGCGGGAACGTCCGCTACCCGCACAGTGCGTTCGAGCCGCTGCCCGGCGGCTTCGTCCACATCCGCTCTCCCTATCCCTACCGGTGCGTCTTCTGCCGCGGTGCCTCGGGGTGCACGCTCGAGTGCGCCGACGAGGTCGAGCGGACGCTCGAGTACGAGGATCCCGAGACGGTCGCCTGCTTCCTCGGCGAGCCGACGATGGCGGCAGGAGGGCTGATCCCGCCGCCGCCCGGCTACCTCGAGCGGATCCGCGCCATCTGCGACCGGCACGAGATCCTGATGATCCTCGACGAGGTCGTCACCGCCTTCGGCCGCGCCGGGGAGTGGTTCGAGTTCCAGCGGGAGAGCGCCGTGCCCGACGTCGTGGTGCTCGCCAAGGTGCTGACCGGAGGCCACGTCCCGGCCGGGGCGCTCCTCGCCCGCGAGGAGGTCGTCGCCGAGTTCCAGGGCGCGCCGGAGCGGCTGTTCCTCGCCGGGTTCACGCTCGGCGGCACGCCGCTCGCCTGCGCCGCCGCGCTCGCCACGATCGACGCGATCGAGGAGGAGGGCCTGCTCGCACGGAGCCACGAGCTCGAGAGTGTCGCGGCTGCGCGCCTCGGCGCGCTCGCGGCCCGCAGCGAGATCGTCGGCGACGTGCGCCTCCGCGGCGCCATGCAGGGCATCGAGCTGGTCGCCGACCGTGAGACGCGCTCGCCGTTCCCCGACCCGGGCCGCGTCAAGCAGCGGCTGGTCGAGGTCGGGCGCGAGAACGGCGTCCACTTCTTCGGGGGGCCGCCGTCGGTCCTCCTCTGGATTCCGCCGCTCACGATCGGCGAGGATGCGCTGAACCATCTACTGGGAGCGGTGGAGCTCGCCGTGGAGGCGGTCGAACGGGAGTTTCGAAGGAGCTGATGCGGTCGCGCTGGCGGCCGTGCACATCGAGAAGGGAGGAGAAGTGAAGCAGCAATCCTGGCGGGTCGCATTGGCGGTGCTTGCCACCGTGGCGCTTGCGCTCGGCGTCGCGCTCGGTGGCGCGGGCGCCGCGAACAGCAAGCCGAAGGTCGCCGTGATTCTCTCCGTCGGCCTCAAGGACACGGGCTACGGGCTCTCGGCCCTGTCCGGGATCACCAAGATCCAGAAGCAGCTCGGGCTCGAGGTGGCGAGCACCGATCACGTCAAGCCGGCTGACTTCGCGACGGCGCTCGCCGGGTACGCGTCGCGCGGCTACGGCCTCGTGATCGCCGACGGCGTCGAGTTCCAGGATGCCGCCAAGGAGGTCGCGACGCAGTTCCCCGACGTGCAGTTCCTCGTCATCAACGGCTTCCTCGGGATCCCGCCGAACCTCTCGGCGATGGACTTCCGCTGGGAGCAGGCCGGCTACCTCGGCGGTCTCGCGGCGGGCCTCGCGACGAAGACGAACGTCGTCGGCAACATCGGCGGCATCAAGATCCCGCCGATCGAGCGGCTGTTCTACGGCTTCCAGCAGGGCCTGAAGGCGGTCAACCCGAAGGCGAAGCTCGTGACCTCGTGGGTTGGGTCGTTCACCGATCCGGGCAAGGCGAAGACCGTCGCCGAGGCGCAGATCTCGAAGAAGGTGGACGTGATCTGGGCGATCGCCGACTCGGGGAACACCGGCATCTTCCAGGCCGTGACCGGGAAGAAGGTGCTCGCGATCGGCTACGGCTCCGACGAGTACAAGCTCGCGCCGAAGCACATGGTGACGACGACGCTCGTCGACTACGGGAAGACGATCTTCGAGGGTGCGAAGCTCGCGATGGAGGGCAAGCTGGAGCCGAAGGCCTACGTCAACGGCTTCGAGGAGGGTGTCTTCGGGCTGGCCCCGACCCGCGGGCTGATGCCCAAGGCGATGGTCGCCAAGCTGAACCCGCTCGTCGCGAAGGCGAAGAGCGGAGCGGTGAAGATCAAGCCCATGCCGTCGAAGTAACCCGGTCGGACGCTGCTCGAGCTCAGAGGCATCTCGAAGCGATTCGGCCCGGTCGTCGCGAACAGCGAGGTCGATCTCGCCGTCTCGGCGGGCGAGATCCGCGGGCTGATCGGTGAGAACGGCGCCGGCAAGAGCACGTTGATGGCGGTCGCGTCGGGGCTCTATCGCCCCGACGCGGGCGCCGTCGTCGTCGACGGGACACCGAGGGCGTTCCGCTCCGCGCTCGACGGGATCGCGGCGGGGATCTCGATGGTCCACCAGCACTTCATGCTGGTCGACCGGCTCACTGTCGCCGAGAACGTGATCCTCGGGGCGGCCGGCGCTCTCTTTCTGCGCCTGCGCGAGGAGGAAGAGACCGTGGCCGAGCTGAGCCGGCGGTACGGCCTCGCAGTCGAGCCCCGCGCCCGCGTCGGCTCGCTGGCGCCGGGCGAGCAGCAGCGCGTCGAGATCCTCGCTGCCCTCTACCGCGGCAGCCGCGTCCTCATCCTCGACGAGCCGACGTCGGTGCTCGCCCCGGCCGAGATCGAGAGCCTCTTCGAGACCGTGCGGGCGCTCGCGGGCGAGGGGCGGTCGGTCGTGTTCATCAGCCACAAGCTCGACGAGGTCGTCGGCGTCTGCGACCGCGTCAGCGTCATGCGCGGCGGGCGGCTCGTGCAGACGCTCGAGGGTGCCGACGCGGAGCCGTCGCTGCTCGCCAGCCTCATGGTCGGACGGGAGCTGCCCGAGCGGGCGCCGCGCCCCGACGCACCGCCGCCGGGCGAGCCGTCGCTCGTCGTCCGCGGCCTGCGGGTCGAGCGGGGGCGCGG
>VGCB01000002.1 GCA_016870235.1 Actinomycetota bacterium
GGTGATCGGCCCCGCGATCGAGCGGCAAGCGACACCGGCGGAGCGCGCAGCCGTCGACCGCTTCCGCGCCCGCGCGACGGCAGCCCTCGCCCGCTACCGCGACCCGGCGCTCGCCGCACGAGACGGATATCGGGTCGAGGGGATCGCCGGTCTCGACTTCCACGCCGACAATCCCCGCCACGGGGGCGACGGCCGCGTCTTCGACCCGGCGCGTCCCGAGAGCCTGATCTACGCCGAGAGCGCGCGCGGGCCGGTGCTGCTCGGCGCCATGTACGAGATGCCGTCGCTCGGCGATCCCGGCCCGGCGATCGGCGGCCCGCTGACGATGTGGCACGCGCACGAGAACGTCTGCTTCGGCCTCGCGCCGCCCGCGTTCGTCGGTCTGATGTCGCCGTTCGGCGGCTGCCCGGTCACCTCGCTGACGATCCCGATCACGCCGGAGATGATCCACCTCTGGCTGATCCCCGGGGCGCCGGTGTTCGGGGAGGTCGAGGACGAGGTGAGGCGCGCCTACCTGGCGTCGCGGATCGCGCCGTGACCCGACGCGCCACGATTCCGGTCATGCCACGACCGGAGCGCCTACCCCGGCCGAGAATGGATCCCTCGCTGCGGGTCTCGCGCGGGGTTGGGCAGCAAGCTCTACGCGCTCAGGTCCTCGCGGCGGCCGGATGCGGCGAGCGCCTCGGCCCGGGTCGTACGGCCGGCGCCGTACTGCGGTGCGATCCTGTCGCAGGAGGCCTCGCAACATGCAAGACCTGACCCGGGGTCAGGTCTTGCATGTTGCGTCGCGAAGCCGGCCCGATGGCGGCGTTCACGCCGACGGTGTAGCCCTTCTCGTCGCGCTCGCGATGGCGACCATCCACCGCCACGGGCTGAGTACGAGGCGAAGGCCGTCGTCGTCGGTTACTCGCGGTTGCCGGACGCTGACTCCTTCCGTGCGGTCGTCTGGGAGGTGCGCGACCGCTGATTCGGGTGGAGGCCCCTGGTTGCGTCGGCCGTGGACCGTCGTGGAGCCGGGATCAGGTCTCGGAGCCGGAGCTGGATCCGGCGCTGACCGCCCGGAACCGCACCGTTGCCCCATCACCGCGTCTATACTCCGAACCTCGATGAGCTACGCGACGACGGCGAACGTGAAAGCCCTCCCGGCCCCGCCGGCCGCGGCTGTCGCCGCGCGACGTAGCTAGTCGACGCTCCACCCTTCCCCGCCACCGTCGACTAGCCACCACTCTCCCCGGCGGGTGGTTTCGCTCCTCGACGAAGAAAGGGCCGGCGCGACAATGAGCACGACGCCGCTAAAGGACAGCCGATACCGCACCGCCGCTGGGCTCCCGCCGAAGCAGGGCCTCTACGACCCGGCCAGCGAGCGGGATGCGTGCGGGGTCGCCTGCGTCGCGAAGCTCGACGGCGTCCCGGCTCACGAGACGGTCGAGCGGGCGCTGCTCGCGCTCGCGAACCTCGAGCATCGCGGCGCGGCGGGGGCCGACGCGCTCACGGGCGACGGCGCCGGGATCCTCCTGCAGCTGCCCGACCCGTTCTTCCGTGGGGTCGTCGCCGAGCTGCCGCCGGCGGGCGCCTACGGCGTCGGCATGTGCTTCCTCCCCCGCGACGAGGCCCGGCGGCGGGAGTTCGAGCGGATCCTGGAGGAGACCGTCGCCGCCGAGGGCCAGCGGCTGATCGGCTGGCGCGACGTGCCCGTCGACCCGGCCCACGTCGGCGTCGACGCGGGCGGCGTCGCGCCGGCGATCCGGCAGCTCGTCGTCGGCGCGTCCGGCGCGCTCGCCGGAGACCAGGACGCGTTCGAGCGCAAGCTCTACGTGATCCGCCGCGTGGCCGAGCTGGCTGCGGGCGACGATCTCGTGATCCCGAGCTTCTCCTCGCGCACGATCGTCTACAAGGGGATGCTCACCTCGCCGCAGCTCCCAGGGTACTTCCCCGACCTGCGCGACCCGCGCGTCGAGACGGCGCTCGCGCTCGTCCACTCGCGGTACTCGACGAACACCTTCCCCACCTGGGAGCTCGCGCACCCGTACCGGATGATCGCGCACAACGGCGAGATCAACACGCTGCGCGGCAACGTCAACTGGATGGCCGCCCGTGAGTCGCAGCTCGCGTCCGAGCTCTTCGGCGACGACATCGCGAAGGTGCTGCCGGTCGTGCGGCCGCGCGGCTCCGACTCGGCCATGTTCGACAACGTCCTCGAGCTCCTCGTGCTCGCCGGCCGCTCGCTGCCGCACGCGATGATGATGATGGTGCCCGAGGCCGTGAAGGGCCGGGACGACATCCCGCCCGAGGTGCTCGGCTTCTACGCGTACCACCACTGCCTGATGGAGGCATGGGACGGGCCGGCGGCGATCGCGTTCAGCGACGGCCGCCTGATCGGCGCCACCCTCGACCGCAACGGGCTCCGCCCCGGCCGCTGGCTCGAGACGCGCGACGGCTGGGTCGTGCTCGCCTCCGAGGCCGGCGTCATCGACGTCGAGCCCGGCAACGTGCTGCGCAAGGGGCGGCTGCAACCCGGCAAGCTCTTTCTCGTCGATCTCGACCAGGGGCGCATCGTCCCGAACGACGAGGCGAAGCTCGCCGTTGCGACCCGGCAGCCGTACGCGCAGTGGTACGAGGACAACGTCGTCCACCTCTCCGACCTGCCCGAGCGCGACCCGCTGCCCGCGCCGCCCGAGACGCTCCGGCAGCGGCAGGTCGCGTTCGGCTATACGCAGGAGGACATGCGCGTCGTCCTCGCACCGCTCGCGAGGAACGCGGAGGAGGCCGTCAGCTCGATGGGGAACGACTCGCCGATCGCGGTGCTCTCCGACCGGCCGCGGCTCCTCAACTCGTACTTCAAGCAGCTGTTCGCGCAGGTGACGAACCCGCCGATCGACTCGATCCGCGAAGCGGTCGTGATGAGCGTGCAAGCGAGCGTCGGCTCCGAGCGCAACCTGCTCGACGAGACGCCCGAGCACGCGCGGCAGCTCGTGATCGAGAACCCGATCCTCCTCGACGCCGACCTCGAGCGGCTGCGGCAGGTCGACTCCGACGTGTTCCGGGGCGCGACGCTCGACACCACCTGGCCGGTCGCGGAAGGGCCCGACGGGATGGAGAAGGCGCTCGAGCGGCTCTTCCGGGAGGCTGACGCCGCGCTCGCGAGCGGGGTCAACATCCTCGTCCTCTCCGACCGGGGCATGACGGCGGAGCGCGCGCCGATTCCGGCGCTCCTCGCCGTCGCCGCCGTCCACCATCACCTCGTCCGGCAGGGGACGCGCCTGCAGGCGGGGCTCGTGGTCGAGTCGGGCGAGCCGCGAAGCGTCCACCCGATCGCGCTCCTGATCGGCTACGGCGCCGGCGCGGTGAACCCGTACCTGATGCTCGAGACGCTCTCCGAGCTCGTCGATCTCGGCTGGCTGCCCACGGAGATGACGAAGGAGCAGGCGCAGGCGCGCGCCGTCAAGGGGATCGCCAAGGGCCTTCTCAAGGTGCTCTCGAAGATGGGGATCTCCACGGTGCCCTCCTATTGCGGCGCTCAGATCTTCGAGGCGGTCGGGCTGGCGCCCGAGGTCGTCGACCGGTACTTCACCGGCACCGCGTCGCGAATCGGCGGCATCGGCCTGCGCGAGCTCGCAAACGAGGCGCTCCAGCGGCATTCCCGCGCCTATCCCGGCACGGAGGAGACGCTGCTGCCGATCCTCGGGCTCTACGCATGGCGCCGGGACGGCGAGCACCACCAGTGGAATCCCGAGACGATCGCGTCGCTCCAGCACGCGGTGCGCAACAACCGCTTCGAGACGTACGAGCAGTACGCGGCAGCGGTCAACTCCGACGCGGCGCGCAAGCTGACACTCCGGGGCCTGATGCAGTTCCGCTTCCCCGCGGACGGTGGCATCCCGCTCGAGGAGGTCGAGCCGGCAGCCGAGATCGTGAAGCGGTTCGCGACCGGCGCGATGTCGCTCGGCTCGATCTCGCGCGAGGCGCACGAGACGCTCGCGATCGCGATGAACCGGATCGGCGGCAAGTCGAACACCGGCGAGGGTGGGGAGGACCCGGCGCGGTTCACGCCCGATGCGAACGGCGACCTGCGCCGCTCCGCGATCAAGCAGGTCGCGTCGGGCCGGTTCGGCGTCAACATCGACTACCTGACCAACGCGGACGAGCTGCAGATCAAGATGGCGCAGGGCGCGAAGCCGGGCGAGGGCGGGCAGCTCCCCGGGCACAAGGTCGACCGCTACATCGCGAGCGTCCGGCTGACCACGCCCGGCGTCGGCCTGATCTCGCCGCCGCCGCACCACGACATCTACTCGATCGAGGACCTCAAGCAGCTGATCTACGACCTGCGTTGCGCCAACCCACAGGCGCGCGTGTCGGTGAAGCTCGTGGCCGAGGTCGGCGTCGGCACGGTCGCCGCGGGCGTGGCGAAGGCGAACGCCGATCACGTCCTCATCTCCGGCCACGAGGGCGGCACCGGCGCCTCGCCGCTCTCCTCGATCCTCTTCGCCGGCATCCCCTGGGAGATCGGGCTGGCCGAGACGCAGCAGACGCTCGTGCTCAACGATCTTCGCTCGCGCATCTGGGTGCAGACCGACGGGCAGATCAAGACCGGCCGCGACGTCGTGGTGGCCGCGCTCCTCGGTGCCGACGAGGTCGGGTTCGCGACCGCGCCGCTGATCGCGAGCGGTTGCGTGATGATGCGCGCCTGCCACCTCAACACGTGTCCCGTGGGCATCGCGACGCAGGATCCCGAGCTGCGGCGGCGCTTCACCGGCCAGCCGGAGCACGTCGTCAACTTCTTCTTCTTCGTCGCCGAGGAGGCGCGCAGGATCATGGCGCAGCTCGGCGTCCGCTCGTACGCCGACCTCGTCGGCCGCGTCGACCTGCTCGAGGCCGACGGGGCGATCGACCACTGGCGCCGGAAGGGGATCGACCTCGCGAACATCCTGCGGATGCCCGACGTGCCCGCAGGAACCCCGCTTCGGCGCGTGCACGCGCAGGAGTCCCCACTCGCCGACAACCTCGACTGGACGTTGATCGAGCGCGCGGCGCCGGCGCTCGACCGTGGCGAGGCGGTGGCGATCGAGTCGCCGGTTCGCAACGTGCACCGCACCGTCGGCGGCCTCCTCTCGCACCACGTGACCAAGGCCCACGGGCGTCCGGGTCTTCCGGAGGGGACGATCAGGGTGACCCTGCGCGGCTCGGCGGGCCAGTCGTTCGGGGCGTGGCTCGCGCCCGGCGTCGAGCTGACGCTGTACGGCGAGGCCAACGACTACACGGGCAAGGGCCTCTCGGGCGGCGTCCTCGTCGTCAGGCCGCCCGAAGGCTCGGCGTTCGCGGCCGAGGAGAACGTGATCATCGGCAACACCGTCCTCTACGGCGCCACCGCAGGCCGCACGTTCTTCCGCGGGCTCGCGGGCGAGCGGTTCGCCGTCCGCAACTCCGGCGCGCACGCGGTCGTCGAGGGGGTCGGCGACCACGGCTGCGAGTACATGACCGGCGGCATCGCGGTCATTCTCGGCAGGACAGGGCGGAACTTCGCGGCCGGGATGAGCGGCGGCATCGCCTACGTCCTCGACGAGGACGGGCGCTTTGCCGACCGCTGCAACATGGAGCTCGTCGGCTTCGACCCGATCGAGGAGGAGGACAGCGCGCGCGTGCGGGCGCTCGTCGAGGAGCACCACGCCCGCACCGGCTCCACCGTGGCCGAGCGGCTGCTCGCCGACTGGGACGGCGCGATCGGGCGGTTCGTGAAGGTGATGCCGCACGACTACAAGCGTGCGCTCGCCGACCTCGCGATCGAGTACAGCGACCACCCGATCTCCGGCGGCGGCGAGGGCTTCTACACGACGGAGACCGAAGGGGCGGCGGCGTAGCCGTGGGCAAGCTCGGCGGCTTCCTCCAGATCCACCGTGCCGACCCGGTCGAGCGCGACCCGGCGGAGAGGATCGGCGACTACCGCGAGTTCGTCCGGCCGCTCCCGGTCGCCCAGGTGCGGGAGCAGGGGGCGCGCTGCATGGAGTGCGGTGTCCCCTTCTGCCACTCGGGCTGCCCGCTCGGCAACCTCATCCCGGACTGGAACGACCTCGTCTATCGCGACCGGTGGGGCGAGGCGATCGTCCAGCTTCACCGCACGAACAACTTCCCCGAGTTCACCGGGCGGCTCTGCCCGGCGCCGTGCGAGGCCGCCTGCGTGCTCGAGATCAACGAGGGCCAGGCCGTCTCGATCAAGCAGGTCGAGGTGTCGATCATCGACCGCGCCTGGGAGGAGGGGTGGGTGACGCCCCAACCGGCGGCGACGAGGACAGGGAAGACGGTCGCGGTCGTCGGCGGCGGCCCGGCGGGGCTCGCGGCCGCGCAGCAGCTCGCGCGCGCGGGGCACGAGGTGACGGTGTACGAGCGCGACGAGGCGGCGGGCGGGCTCGTCCGCTTCGGCGTCCCCGACTTCAAGATCGAGAAGCGCGTCGTCGAGCGCCGCGTGCAGCAGCTCGTGGCCGAGGGCGTCGCCTTCGAGTACGGCGTCGACGTCGGCACCGACGTGACGCTGCCCGACCTGCGGGCGAGGCACGACGCGGTCGTCCTCTCGACGGGCTCGCGCGTCCCGCGCGACCTGCCGGTGCCCGGGCGGGAGCTGCAGGGCGTCCACTTCGCGATGGAGTACCTGTACCAGCGCACGCGCTGGGTGGCACAGGAGCTCGGCGAGGCGCCCGCCGGGGCACCCCCGCCGCCCGCCGCGGACGGCGTCATCACCGCCGCCCGCAAGCACGTGATCGTGATCGGTGGCGGCGACACCGGTGCCGACTGCGTCGCGCAAGCTCATCGCGAAGGCGCCGCCTCGGTCACGCAGATCGAGCTCGTCGGCGAGCCGCCCCCGCACCGGCCGGACGAGGTGACGCCGTGGCCGCTCTGGCCGATGAAGCTCCGCACCTCGTATGCCCTGAAGGAGGGCGGCGAGCGCGATTTCGCGATCTCGACGACGCGGCTCACGGGGAACGGCCGGGTCGAGCGGATCCACTGGTCGCAGAACAGCGGCGTGCCGCCGTTCGACCTCGTGCCTGGAACCGAGGAGGAGCGTCCCGCCGACCTCGTCCTGCTCGCGATGGGCTTCCTGCATCCCGAGCACGGGCCGCTCGAGCAGGGCCGCGTCGCGCGCGACGGCCGCGGCAACATCGACGCTCCCGCGTACGCCACGAACGTCGACGGCGTCTTCGCGGCCGGCGACGCGCGGCGCGGGCAGTCGCTGATCGTGTGGGCGATCAACGAGGGCCGCCAGTGCGCGGCCGCCGTCGACCGCTACCTGCGCGGCGCCTGAAGATCGCGTCCGGCCTGGACTGGGGCGGAGCGTCGTGCTCCGCCCCAGTCCACGTCGCCCGGACGGCGTGGGGTGCCAACGGACGTGGGCGGCTCCTCAGCCCGTGGCGGGAGCCGGGCTCGTGCCGGGCGGCGCCTCCTCGGCGGCACCGGCCCGGACGAGGTGGTGCGGCGTGTAGTCGGAGCCGTAGCCGCCCGGCACCGGGATGTAGAACTCGGGATAGCCCCACATGCCGTGCTCGGAGACGTCGAGGCCGGCCGCCTCGACCTCCGGCTCGGTGCGGATGCCCACCGTCGCCTTCATCACCCAGAGGATCAGGAACGAGGCGCCGAAGGTGAAGGCGCCGACGGCGGCGAGGCCGAGCGCCTGCGTCCCGAGCTGGTGCAGACCGCCGCCGTAGAACAGGCCGCCGGTGCCCGTCCCGAGCCTCTCTGCCAGCGACGGCACCGTCAGGAAGCCGAGGCACAGCGTGCCCCAGACGCCCGACAGGCCGTGCGCCGCGACCGCGCCGATCGGGTCGTCGATCCCGATCCGCTCGACGAGCAGGATGCCCAGGACGACGACCGCGCCCGCGCCGAGGCCGATCACGATCGCGCCCCACGGCGCCACGAACGCGCACGCCGCCGTGATCGCGACGAGACCGCCGATAGCGCCGTTGAGCATCATCGAGAGGTCGGGCTTCTTGATCACGAGCATCGAGGTGACGACCGCGCCGACGACGCCCGCAGCCGCTCCGAGGTTCGTGTTCAGCGCCACGTAGCCGAAGAAGCCGACGCCGCCGAAGTCGACGGAGAGGGTCGAGCCGGCGTTGAACCCGAACCAGCCGAACCAGAGGATGATCACGCCGAGCGTCGCGTACGCCATGTTGTGACCGGGGATCGGCTGCGGCTTCCCGTCGACGATCTTGCCGATGCGCGGGCCGAGCAGGAGCGCCCCGGCGAGGCCCGCGAGCGCGCCCTGGTAGTGGACGACGGTCGAGCCGGCGAAGTCCTGCATGCCCTTCGCGAAGAGCCAGCCGTCCGGGCTCCAGACCCAGTGGGCGACCACCGAGTAGAGCAGCGTGTAGAGGACGCCGAACACGAAGTACACCCAGAGCCGGGTGCGCTCGGCCATCGAGCCCCAGACGATCGCGAGCGACACCCCCGCGAAGACGACCTGGAACAGGTACGCGGCCCCGCCCGGGATCGCCGAGAACCAGCTGAACGGCTCCGCGCCGACGGCGACCAATTCGTCGACCGACGGGAGGAAGCCCGAGCCGCCGAAGAGGCCGTTGCCGCCGTCTCCGAACGCGATCCCGAAGCCGACGACGTAGTAGACGAGCGAGGCGATCGCGAAGATGAGGACGTTCTTCGCAGCGATGTGCCCGACGTTCTTCATCCGGGTCAGGCCAGCCTCGAGGAAGGCGAACCCCGCCTGCATGAACATGACGAGCACCGCAGCGACGACCACCCAGATCGTGCTCGCGGCGATCGCAAGCTCCTTGGTGCTCATACCGGCTCCACCTCCTCGAGGCGCGTGCCCGTGCGGTTGTGCGTGACGGCCATCACGGGTGACATCCAGCAGATGCCGTCGCCGCTCACGTGCCCCGTCCGCGCGGCGTCGCCGATCGTCGCGAGCACGCGCTCGGCAAGCTCGTCGGTGACGATGAACGTCATGTGCGCTTTCGGCAGGAACCGCGACTCGAAGACGCGCCCGCGGTACTCGTGCGTGATCCCGCGCTGGCGGCCGTGCCCGACGGCCTCGACCACGGTCACCCCGACGTGACCCGTCTCTGCCTCGACTGCCTCCATCACCGTCTCGACGCGGTCGCGGACGACCACGGCCTCCACCTTCATCACGGCTCTCGCCTCCTCCCCGTCGCTCCCTTGCCCGCCATCGCCGCCTCCTTCGCTCGTCGGACCAACACGAAAAGCCCCACCTCTCCGCGCCCCGGGGACGAGGCGAGAGAAGTGAGGCGGCAGTGCCCCGGCGCGACCTCCGACGGTCACGCGCTTGGTAACCGTAGCAAGCGGCGTCACGAGCGGCGATCGGAACCGACCGGCGCCGTCGCCTCGGGCCGCTCTACGATCCCCCCATGGTGAGCGCCGTGTCCTTCGAGGCGGAGCTCGTCGCCCGGTGCGGGGCGGGGGACGAGCGCGCGATCGCGGCACTCTACGACCGCTTCGGTCGCGCTGCGTTCGTCCTCGCGCGGCGCGTCACCCGCGACGACTCGATGGCGGAGGACGTCGTGCAGGATGCGTTCCTCGACGTGTGGCGGGCAGCCGCGCGGTTCGACCCGGAGCGCGCCGCCGTCTCGACGTGGCTCTTCACGTTCGTGCACCGGCGGGCGATCGACGCCGTGCGCCGCGCGTCCGTCCGGCCGCGTCCGTATCCCGGCGACGTCGACGCCTTGCCGGAGCCGGTCGACCCGGTCGACGTCGCGGTCGCCGTCCAGAGCGGGGAGGAGGCAGCGCGCGTCCAGCACGCGCTCGGCAAGCTGCCGGAGCGCGAGCGCCGCGTCCTCGAGCTCGCCTACGTTCGCGGGCTGAGCCAGAGCGAGGTCGCGGCCGAGCTCGGCGCGCCGCTCGGGACGGTCAAGTCGAGGACGCACACCGCCCTCGCCCACATGCGGCAGCTGCTCTCGGAGGCGGCGACGTGACCCCGGCCGAGCGGGAGCAGGCCGAAGCGCTCGTCACCGCCTACGCGATGGGCGCGCTCGACCCGGCGGAGGCGGCGCGCGCGCAGGCGCTGCTCGACGACTCCCCGGAGCTCCAGCGCGTCTTCGAGGAGGCGATCGACGCTGCCGCCCTCCTCGCCGCGGTCGTCTCCGACGTCGAGCCCCCGCCCGGCCTGCGCGACCGGATCCTCGAGGCGGTCAGGCGCGAGCAAACGGACACCGGGTAGCGGCGACAGGCGTGATCGGCTCCGTCCTCCTCGTCGACGACGACCGGGCTCTCCGCAAGCTGCTGCGCGCCTACCTCGAGGAGGAGGCGATCGCCGTCGTCGAGGCAGGCAGCGGGGAGGAGGCGCTCGCGTCCGTGGAGCGCGTCCGTCCGGACGTCGTCCTGCTCGACGTCCGCCTGCCGGGAATCGACGGCTTCGAGGTGCTACGGCGGCTCTCGACGCTCGAGAGCGGGCTCGCGGTGATGCTCGTGACGTCGCTCGAGGACGACGTCGACCAGCTCGTCGCCTACCGGCTCGGCGCGGTCGACTTCGTCACGAAGCCGGTGTCGCCGAAGATCCTGAGCGCGAAGGTCAAGGCGTTCCTCGCCCGTCTCTCCTCGCGCACGACGCCTCAGGCGCGCACGGTCTGCGGCCCGCTCGCGATCGAGCACGATGCCCGCCGTGCCCTCGTCGACGGCAGGGAGCTGCCGCTCACGCGCCGCGAGCTCGAGCTCCTGATCGCGCTCGCCGCGCACCCGGGCTGGGTCTACCCCCGCGACCATCTCCTGCTCGAGGTGTGGGGGATCGACGGAGACGCGGTCGAGACACGGCTCGTCGACCAGCACGTCGCCAACCTGCGGCGGAAGCTCGCCGACGCGGGCGCCGACGGGATCGTGCAGACGGTCCGCGGTCTCGGCTACCGACTGGCGCCACCTGCTTCTTGACGTTCCCTAGACATTCGGCGAACGGGGCGTCGACACGGCCGTCCTAGCATCAGCCGCGATGGGAAGCCTCTCGGCAGCGCACGACATCTCACCGGCGCTCGCGGCGTTCGCGCTTGCGCGGCGGATCACCGGATCGGAGGCGTCGGCACTCGCCTGCGTCGAGGCAGCAGCGGCACAGGGCAACGATCTCGTCAGGGGAGCGATCGTCGAGGCCCGACGGCGGCGGGGCACCCACCGGCCCCCAGCCGTTCCGCGACCTGCCGGCCTGTCCGAGGTGCGTTCCGACGACTGGCTGGTCGTCGAGCGTGTCGTCCTCGGCGGCGCGACGCTCGGCGAGGCTGCAGCCGAGCTCGGGCTCGCCCCTGCGGCGGCGGCGGTGCGGCTTCGCGACGGGCTACGCGCCGTCCGTGCCGGCCTCTCCGTGGGCAGGCAGGCGCACGAGGAAGCGCACGCCGCCGCCGTCGACGGCCTCGGCGCCGATCGTCCCGGTCATGCCCTCCACGATCCTCCGCGCGATCGTGAGCCCCAGGCCGCTGCCCGTCCGCTCATCGCGTTCTGAGCCGCCGCGATAGAAGCGCTCGAACACGCGCCCGAGCTCGGGCGCGGGGATGCCCGGACCATCGTCCGTCACCGTCAGCTCGCAGGCCTCGCCCTCGCGCCGGATCGTGACGACGACGCGGGAACCGGCGCCTCCCGCGGTGGCCCGGATCGCGTTCCGGACGAGGTTGACGACCACCTGCTCGACCCGGCGGCGATCGCCGAGGACGGCGGCCGGCTCGACCGCGGCCTCGAGATCGACGCCGCCCGCCTCCGCGAGCGGCGCCAGGAGCTCGCACATCGACACGGCGACCTCGTCGAGCCGGAACGCCTCCGGCTGCGCGCCGACGTCCGGCCGGGTCTCGAGCGCGTCAGGTCGATGATGTCGTCGAGCAGCCGCGTCGCTCGCGCCGCCTCGCCCCGCACGAGGGCCAGGTGGTCGCCGTCCGCCGCGAGCACGCCGTCGACCATCGCCTCGGCGTAGCCGTCGATCACCTGGAGCGGGGCACGCAGCTCGTGGCGAAGCTCCTCCGCGAGCTCGAAGCGGAGGTGCTCCGCCTCGGCGAGCGCGGTCGCGGCCCTCTCGAGCTCGGCCGCTGCCCGCTCCCGCCAGATCTCCTGACCGAGCAGGCGCGCGAGCACCTCGAGCAGCGCCTCCTCGTCGGCGGAGAACGACCTCGGCTGCCAATGGTGGAAGCAGATCGTCCCGAACAGCGAGCCGTCCGGGAGGGTGACGTCGCGCGTGCAGAAGGCCCGGACGTCCCAGTCGACGCCGAGCCCCTCCTTGAGCCGCAGCCACTGGTTCCAGAGAGCGGGCACCTCCTTCGTCTCCGCCACGGTTGCGGGCGACTCGCCGGCGTGAATGCGCGAGCACAGGCTCCAGGGGTACGGGATCGCGTCGTCGCGGCCGACCGGAACGGGCCCCCGCGCCTCGAGCGCGCGGAAGACGTAGCGGCCGTCGGCGGTGACCTCGGAGACGACCGTGATGTCGATTCCCGAGAGCCGTTGCGCGAGGTCGGCGACGGCCGCGATCGCCTCGCTGCTGCCCGCGAGCGCCACGCGCGCGAGGTCGCCGATGTGCGCGAGCCCGATCCCGTCCGCCATCCCGGGAGCGTACTCCCGGAGGGCCGGCGCTACCTCTCTCGTGGCATCCAGCGGAAGCGCCGCGCTGCGAGCGCGAGGCCGCCGGCGCCCCACGCGACAAGGACGGCGAGCGCTGCCGGGTTCGACCATACGGCCTCACCCTCCAGGTAGCCGTCCTCGAGCAGATCGACGAGGTACTTGAGCGGGAGCGCCTTCCCGACCCACTGGAGCACGTCGGGGAAGTCCTGCGTCGGCCCGAACGAGCCGGAGAGGAACGCCATCGGCAGGACGATGAGGTTGACGACGGCGGACGCGCCCTCGGAGGAGCGGATCAGCGTGGTCGCTCCGAACCCCATGCCCGCGAAGCAGATCCCGCCGAGGAGGCCGGCGAGCACGACCGCGAGCCAGCTACGCGCTCCGCTCGCGTCGTAGAGCAGAACCCCGAGCAGGATCGTCACGGCGATCTGCAACGCGAAGACGAGAAGCGTCGAGGCAAGCACCGCGGCCAGGTACGTCGAGGCCGGAAGCGGCGTCGCCCGCAGCCGCTTCAGGACGCCGCCCTCCCGCCGGATCACGAGCGTGATCGCGAGCCCGGCGAAGGCGGTGTTCGCGCAGCCGTATCCGATCAGGCCGGCGAGGAAGACGCTCGCGGCCGGAAACCCCCGGATCTCGCCGTCGTAGACGGCGCCGAGCAGCAGGTAGAGCAGGGGTGGGAACACGAACACGAAGATCGCTGCCTCGCGGTTCCGCCAGAACATGAGCTGCTCGGTGCGCAGCTGATGGAGGAACAGCCTCATGCGCGCTCGGCGCTCCCGTCCTCCGCGTCCGCCGCGCCGGCGTCGTCGACGAGGTCGAGGTAGACGTCCTCGAGACTGGGGCGCCTGACTTCGAGCGCCTCGAGCTCGCGCCCGCCCGCAAGCGCGGCGGCCGTCAGCTCGTTGAGGGCCCTCGTCGGCGTCTCGGTCTCGAGCGAGCGCTGCTCGCCGTTCTCGCGCCAGCGTATCTCCGTCAGCGGCGACGCGTCGATCAGCTCGGCTGGGGTCCCGATGCGGACGATCTCGCCGCCGCGGAGGACGGCGACGCGGTCGCAGAGCTGCTGCGCCTCGTCGAGGTAGTGCGTGGTCAGCACGATCGTCTTCCCGAGCGCCCGGAGCGAGCGCACCATGTCCCAGGCGGTCCTGCGGGCGGCCGGGTCGAAGCCGGTCGTCGGCTCGTCGAGGAAGACGAGCTCCGGGTCGCCGACGAGCGCGACGCCGAGATCGAGCCGCCGCTTCTGCCCGCCGGACAGCGTCTTCACGCGGCTTCCCGCCTTCTCCGTCAGGCCCACGAGGTCGATCACCTCGTCGACGTCGCGTCGCCGCTCGTAGTAGCCGGCGAAGACCCGGTGCACCTCGCGGACTGTCAGGTTCGGCGGCAGCTCGGAGTGCTGCAGGACGACGCCGATGCGCTCCCGCAGCTCGCGCTCCGACCGTCCGGGATCGCGGCCGAGCACGGTGACCGCGCCGCCGTCCCGCTCGCGATAGCCCTCGAGGATCTCGACCGTCGTCGTCTTCCCGGCGCCGTTCGGCCCGAGGAGGCCGAACACCTCGCCGGTCGCGACCGCGAAGTCGATGCCGCGAAGCGCCTCGAGGGCGCCGTAGCGCTTCCGGAGGCCCTCGACGGAGATGGCAGGGGTGGCCATGCGGAGGGTAGAGATAGCGGGTTTCGCGGCTCAGGCGTCGAGGTCGAGGGCGTGGATCCCGCCGGGCGGGAACCCGGGGTCGCGGCCGTCGACCGCGACGGCGATTTCGGAGCAGTCGGGCTGATGGCCGACGGCGACGACCGCCCCGTGGCCGTCCGCCGCGAGCACCGCCGCCTGGAGCGAGGTGAGCGTGGCGCCGGGGGCCAGGCGCGTGTCGATCAGCGGCTCGAGGCCGAGGCCGTCGCCGATCCGCTCGGCCGTCTCTCGCGCACGCCTGACCGGGCTCGTGAGCAGGATCGTCGGCCGCGGCCTGGCTGCACGGAGCTCCTCCCCCATCGCGGTCGCCCGCGCCCTTCCCTCCATCGTCAGCGTGCGGAGCTCGTCCGGCGAGCCGGGCTCGGCGTGGGCGTGGCGGCAGAGGTAGACGCGAACCGTCGGCGGCACCTCCCGAGGATACGTGCGGCGCCCGAAGGGCCTCCCTCTTCTAGGCTTCACGCCGTGCAGGCGCTCCGCTACGTCGTCGCCGACGTGTTCACCGACCGTCCGCTGACGGGCAACCAGCTCGCCGTCTTCACCGACGCGCGGAGCCTCGACGACACGACGATGCAGGCGCTCGCGCGCGAGACGGCCTTCTCGGAGACGGTGTTCGTCCTCCCGCCGGAGGGGGACGGTCACGTCCGGATCCGGATCTTCACGCCGGTGCACGAGCTGCCGTTCGCGGGACATCCGGTGCTCGGCGCCGCGTTCGTGCTGGGAGCGCCGCTCCAGCTCGGCGTGATCAACCTCGAGACCGGTCGGGGGACGATCCCCGTCGAGCTCGAGCGCGACGAGAGCGGCCGGATCGTCTTCGGACGGATGGCCCAGCCGGTTCCCGCGGTCGAGCTCGTCGACGACCCGACCGCGATTCTCGCCGCGCTCGGCGTCGAGCGGTCGCTCCTGCCAGTCGAGCGCTACGACCTCGGGCCGACGCACGTGTTCGTCTGCCTGCCCTCGACGGCCGACGTGGCCGCGCTGACGCCGGACTGGGGGGCGCTCGCTCGTCTTGGCGGCACGGGCGTGATCGCGTTCGCCGGCTCGGGCGCGAGCTGGAAGGCGCGGATGTTCAGCCCCGACATCGGCATCGAGGATCCCGCCACCGGCTCCGCCGCCGGCCCGCTCGCCTGCCATCTGGCGCGGCACGGATCGATCGCGTGGGGAGACCAGATCGAGATCGTGCAGGGCGAGGAGATCGGCCGCCCTTCGAAGCTCTACGCCCGTGCGCTCGGCGGCGGCGGCCTGATCGACGCGGTCGAGGTCGGCGGCTCGGCCGTCGTGGTCGCCCGCGGCGAGTTCCGGGTCTGACTCCGACGCATCCGCGGCTGGCTTCAGCCGGATTCCACCGCCAGCCCCCGTTTTCCACAACCGGTGTTTGACACCGGTTTTCCACAGCCGCGCGGAGGTCGGAAGCCCTGGCCGGAAGCCAGGGGCCGGTTTGTTGCAGTCGATGCTGTGGATGAGTTGTTGCCGACGCTGCAACAGGTGGACAACGCCTGCTGCAACACACTGTCCACACAGTGCGACCCGCGGGGTCTCCGTTCGGCCAGGCGCCTCCACGCGCTCGGAGCGCTCGGCCACGCGCAGGGGCGATGCACGGCAGGATCACGGACTGCTCCGAGGGACGGGAACCGTCTGGCCGAGCCAGACGGGGACGACGCGGGTTCGCGCGGCGCCCGTCCTACCATGACAGCGTGGGATTGAGGCGGTCGCAGCCCGTGCGCGTCATCTCGATCGCGTTCGCTCTCGCCGCGACGTTCGGTCTTGCCGTCGACCGCTCGACGGGAGCGGCCGGCCGGCCGCAGGTGGTGGACGCGGTCTGTGCGGGCACGGCCGTCGCGTCGGTCGCCGGTCCTGTTGCGGACACGGAGCTGACGGAGATCTCCGGCATCGACCACGGCGTCGCCAGCCCACGGACGCTCTGGGTGCACAACGACTCCGGCGACTCCGCGCGCGTGTTCGCCGTCATGCCGTCGGGGCGCACGCGCGCGACCGTCGAACTGGCCGGGGCGATTGCCTTCGACTGGGAGGAAATCGCCGTCGGCGTCGGGCCCGCGCCGGGCGTGTCGTACCTGTACGTCGCCGACATCGGCGACAACCTGCTGATCCGCCCAGAGGTCGCCGTCCACCGGGCTCCCGAGCCGCCCGCCGGGGCACAGGGGAGGATCGCACTCGAGGGGGCGGTCGCGCTGCGGCTGCGGTATCCGGACGGGCCACGGGATGCCGAGGCGCTCCTCGTCGACCCGGTCAGGCGTCAGCTCCTGATCGTCGAGAAGATCGCGAGCGGCGGCCCCGCGGGCGTCTACAGCGCGCCCCTTCGCCTCCCTACGAGGCGTGTCACGACGATGAGGCGTGTCACCGAGATCCGCCTCCCGGCCGGCTCTCGCAATCGGGTCACGGGCGCCGACATCAGCGCGGACGGGACGCAGATCGCCGTCCGGACGACGGGCGCGGTGCTCCTCTGGAAGCGCGACCCGGCGAAGAGCGCGTGGTCGGCGCTCATGGCCTCGCCCTGCCTCGGTCCCGTTCCAGCCGAGCAGCAGGGCGAGGCGATCGCCTTCGCCGGCGACGGGCGGAGCTACACGACGGTGAGCGAAGGGCTCGGCCAGCCGATCCACGTCGTCAGCGCGGGGCGGTAGAGCAGTCGCAGGGTGACGAGGGGAGCCGGACTCCCCTCGTTCAACGATCCCTAGCCGAGCAGCCCCTTCAGCCGGTCGAGCGCGGAGTCGACATCGCTGTCCTCGGGCACGGCGCCTTCGGGGGTGACGTGGTCGACGGCCTGCGGCAGCACCTCGGAGAGCGCCTCCGCGGCCTCGTCCTCGGAGACGCCGAGCTCGTTCGCGATCCGCGAGAGCTCGGCGGGGTCGATGATCCTGCGCACGTCGTCGGCGCCGATCGGCTCGTTGTCGCCGGTGCTCACCCAGGAGTCCGCCTGCGAGCTCAGGCCCTGCGCCTTCATCCCGCCGAGGATCTTGCCGAGACCCCCGCCCGCGAGCATGCCGATCACCATCGGGAGCAGGCGGGCGATCCCGCCACCGCCGAGGAGGCTCCCGAGGATGCCTCCGAGGCCGCCGCCCAGCCCCCCGCCGCCTCCTCCGAGGACGTTGCCTAGCCCTCCGCCTCCGCCCTTCCCTACGCTCTTCAACAGATCTTCGAGCCCCGTCATGGTTGCCTCCCTTGTCGTTTGCCGGGGTCTAGTTCGGTGACGCCGGCCCCCGCTCGGCCGGTGCGTTGGTGCCGATCCAGCGGAGCGCGTCGATCTCCGGCAGCTCCACCGCCAGCCGGCGCCAGAAGATCCCGCCGTCCCGGGAGACGTACAGCCGGTCGCTGGACGCGAACGCGATCGTGTCCGGGTGATCGGCGAGGAGCGCGACCGCACGCCCCGCCGGGAGCCCGCTCCCCGTCTCGCGCCAGGTGGCGCCCGCGTCGTCCGAGACGACGAGCGGCGGTCGGCGGTCGACGATCACGACGACGCGCGCGCCGACCGCGTCGACGTCGACGACGCGCGGCAGGCTCAGGTCGACATGGGCTCGCGGGCGGATCTCCGCCTCCGGCCCGAGGTCGACGGTCTCGTCCTCGAGATCGACCTCGACCACCCCGACGGCGCAGCGGACGAGCAGCCGCTCGCTCACGTCGCCCGCTCCGCCAGCAGCTCGACGACGAGCTCGGCGGCGAAGGCCGCCGCCTCGGCGGGATCGACGCCCGCCGCCCGGGCCGTGACGTACCCCGCGACGAACGCGTCGCCGGCACCCGTCGGGTCGGCTCCCTCCACGATCCGCGACGGCCGGATGTCCTCCACCCGACCTCCGGCGTACACCGTCGCCCCCTGGGAGCCGCGTGTCACGATCACCTCCTCGACGCCCAGCTCGGCGGCCTCGCACCCGAGCACCTGCGCCTCCTCCTGCGAGAGCTTGAGGACGTCGACGAGCCGCAGCAGCCCCCGATCGCCGGGCGGCCCGAGCCGGAGAGGGCCCGTCGCGCGGCGGCGGACGAGCCCCTGCCCGTCGAAGGAGATCCGGCAGCCGCGATCCGCGATCGCTCGGAGCACGTCGGCGTCGACGTCGCCCTCGAGGAGCGGCGCCGCGTGCACCCACTGCTCGAGCTCGAGATCGTCGAGATCGGATGGCCGCCAGCGCTCGCCCGCCTGCCGTACCGTCAGCTGCCGCCTGTCCCCCGCGTTCGCGATCTCGAACGCCGCGGTCTCGGCGGCGTCGAGGATTGCCACGCGGCAGCCGCCGAAGGCGTCTTCGAACATGAGCCGATCGTCCGGGGCGCAGCGCGTGACGAGCGAGCCGCCGGCGGCCGCGACGGTCGGGGCCGCGAAGGTGGGGCATCCACCCGCCCGCGGCGGGCCCCCGTCGACCCGGTCGATGGCGACGTTGCCGAGCACCGTGATCGGCGCGCCTTCGGGGTGAGCACGGCTCCCTCTCACGCAGAGAGCGTACGGACGGTGCGGATCACGTCATCGAGGTCGAGCTCGACATCGGTGCTCAATCGCACGAGGGCTCCGGGGTGACCACCGCCGCCGCGAGACGCGCTGCGACCGTGGTCTTCACCGCTCCCGGCGGGCCGGTGACGACGACGAGAGCCGGCGGAACGGCGCTCAGGACGCCGAGCGCTGGAACAGCTTCCGCAGCACGTACAGGAGGATCCCGCCGTGCCGCATGTACTCGCGCTCGCGCGGGGTGTCGAGCCGGACGGTCGCCCGGAACTCCCGGCCGTCCGCCCGCACCGTGACCTCGCGCGCCTCGCCGTTCTCGACGCCGACGATGTCGAAGGACTCGCGGCCGGTGAGGCCGAGCGTCTCGCGGCTCTCGCCGGGCAGGAACTGCAGAGGCAGGATCCCCATCATCAGCAGGTTCGAGCGGTGGATCCGCTCGTAGCTCTCCGCGATCACGGCCCGGATCCCGAGGAGGTTCGGGCCCTTCGCGGCCCAGTCGCGGGAGGAGCCCGACCCGTACTCCTTGCCGGCGAGGACGATCGTGGGCACGCCCTCGGCGACGTAGCGCTCGCTCGCCTCGAAGATCGTCATCTCGTCGCCGGAAGGCAGATGTGCCGTCCACGTGCCCTCCGAGCCGGGCACGATCTGGTTCCGCAGCCGGACGTTCGCGAACGTGCCGCGCACCATCACCTCGTGGTTGCCGCGCCGGGAGCCGAGGGAGTTGAAGTCCTTCCGCTCGACCCCGTGCTCGAGGAGGTACTTCCCGGCCGGCGAGTCGGGCTTGATCGAGCCCGCCGGGGAGATGTGGTCGGTCGTGACCGAGTCGCCGACGGACACGAGGCAGCGGGCGCCGGCGATGTCCTCGACCGTGCCTTCGCCCGACGCCATCCCGTCGAAGTACGGCGCGCGCCGCACGTAGG
>VGCB01000003.1 GCA_016870235.1 Actinomycetota bacterium
GACTCGGCCGCGCTGACGACGACGACGGCGTCCGTCTCGACGAGCGCCCGGTGCACGCGGAGCGGGCCGAGTGGCGTCTCGTCGACGGTGACCAGATCCTCGGCCTCGACGTCGTGGACGGCCACGGTGCCGCTGAAGTCGCGCGCGCGACCGGGCCGGAGAAGCCGCTCAACCTCTCCGCGGCGCGGCCGCCGCTCGAGGCCGGCGGCGACGAGGAGCGTGTGGTTGCGCGGTTGCACGCCGAGCGCGGCCAGCGCGTCGAAGACCCCCGCGATCGCCTCTTGACGCGCATCGCGCGGCGCCCCGGGAATCGGCAGCGACGGCGGCTCGACCACGATCGTGACCCGGCCGCCTCTGCGCACGAGCTCGTCGAGCGGCGGCCCGCTGAGCGGGTGCCGGAGCGCCTGGCCGGCGGCGGCGGCCACGTCCGCGATCGGATCGAGAGCCGGTGGGGCGCCGAGCACCAGCACGTCGTCGGGCACGCGCGCCACGATCGCCCGCGTCCCGTGGATGACCGGCAGCCGCAGCATCTGACCGGATACTCGCGACGGCAGGGGACATCGCGTCGCAGCGCATGATGCGTCTGGCTGAAGCCAGACGCATCCGGTGTTCCGCGGATCTGGTACCCGTCGGACGAACCACACCAGATCCGCGGGACACCGGCGAACAAGCCGCGCGAGGATGCGGCAAGATCAACAGATGCCGAAGTCGGTCACCGGCGAGGAGCTCGAGCTCGACGACGGCCCTGTCCGCGACGCCGAGCTGTTCCTCGTCGACGGCAACAACCTCGCGTACCGGGCGTACTTCGCCCTCCCCGAGGAGCTGCAGACGACGGACGGCCAGCCGACGAATGCGCTCCTCGGCTTCACGAACATGCTGTTCAAGCTCCTCTCCGACTACCGCCCGCGCGGGGTCGCCGTGGCCTGGGACACACGCCCGGTGCACCGGGCCGCCGTCGCCGAGGCTGCGGACGTCGTCTACAAGGAGGGTCGCCGGGCGATGCCCGACCTCCTGCGGGAGCAGTTCCCGCACTTCCGGCCGATCGTCGAGGCGTTCGGCTACCGGAACCTCGAGTTCGAGGGCTGGGAGGCGGACGACGTGATCGCGACGCTCGCGACCGCCGCCGACACCGCCGGCCTCAGAACCTGCGTCGTCTCGACCGACCGCGACGCGTTCCAGCTCTGCTCGCAGAACGTCGTGCTGATGATGACGCCGCGCGGCGTCGCCGACGTCAACGTCTACACGCCGGAGCGCGTCGTCGCCCGCTACGGGATCCGGCCCGACCAGATCCCCGACTTCATCGGGCTCAAGGGCGACACGTCCGACAACATCCCGGGCGTCCCCGGCATCGGCGACAAGACGGCCGGGCAGCTGATCGCGCAGTACGGGACGCTCGAGGACGTGATCGCGCACGCCGCCGAGCTCTCGCCGGCGCGGTCGAAGAACATCCTCGAGCACGCGGAGCAGGCGCGCGCGTCGAGAGAGCTCGCGACCATGCGCCGCGACCTCCCGCTCGACTGCGACCCGGCCGAGCTCGTCTCGGCGCCGCCGGATCGCTCACGGCTCAAGGAGATCTTCCGGCGCTTCGAGTTCCGAGGCCTGCTCGGCCGCGTCGACACCCTCGACGAGGCCGTCCCCGCGGCGGCGCCGGCGGTGGCAGAGGGCATCGCCGTCGCCTGGCGCGAGGCGGAGCTCGGCCGTGGAACGGGGAGGATCGGCGCGGCCTGGGACGGGGAGCGGCTCGCGCTCGCGACCGAGGCGGAGGTCGTCGTCTCGCACGCGCGGCCGGCCGACGCCCTTCGCGACTGCCTGGTCGCCGCGCACGACACGAAGTCGCTGCGGCTCGGCGTCCCGGCCGCCGACGACACCCTCCTGGCCGCCTACCTCGTCGACCCGGGCCGGTCGGGCTACGAGCTCGACGACCTCGCCGCCGAGCACGGGATCGAGCTGCGACCGGAGCCGCCGGTCGAGGAGGAGACGGCACGGCTCGTCCGCCACGCCGAGGCGGCGCGGCGGCTGGCGCCGATCCTCCGCGCGAAGGTGCGCGAGCGGGGCTCGGAGCACCTGTACGACACGGTCGAGCTGCCGTTGACGGTCGTGCTCGCCCGGATGGAGGACGCCGGCGTCCGGATCGACACCTACAGGATGGGCGAGATCACGGCGCGGCTCGCCGACCGCGTCACCGAGCTCGAGGCGCGCGCGACAGAGCTTGCCGGCGAGCCGTTCCTCCTCGGCTCGACGCAGCAGGTGGCGCGCATCCTGTTCGAGGTGCTCGGCCTCACCGCGGGTCGCAAGGGGAAGACCGGCTACTCGACCGACACGCGCGTCCTCCGGGCGATCCGCGGCGACCACGCGATCGTCCCCGTGATCGAGGAGTGGCGCGAGCTGACGAAGCTCCTCAACACCTACCTGCTGCCGCTGCCCGCGCTGATCGACGAGCGCGACGGCCGGCTGCACACGACGTTCAACCAGGCCGTCGCCGCCACCGGCCGGCTCTCGACGACGAGCCCGAACCTCCAGTCGATCCCTGTGCGAACCGGCCTCGGACGCGAGATCCGGTCGGCGTTCGTCGCCGAGGACGGGCATCGGTTGCTCTCCGCCGACTACAGCCAGGTCGAGCTGCGGATCCTCGCACACGTCTCGGGCGAGCCGGTGTTGCGGGAGGCGTTCGCCCGCGGCGAGGACATCCACGCCGCGACCGCGGCCGAGGTGCTCGGCAAGGATCGCGCGAGCCTCACGCGCTCCGAGCGCGATATTGCCAAGATGGTCAACTTCGGGATCATCTACGGCATCTCCGCCTTCGGGCTCTCCGAGAACCTCGAGATCCCGCGCGAGGAGGCCCAGACGTACATCGACACGTACCTCGCACGCTTCCCGCGCGTCCAGGAGTACATCGAGCGGACGATCGAGTCGGCCCGCGCCGACGGCTACGTGACGACCCTCCTCGGCCGTCGGCGCCCGATCCCGGAGCTCCGCGCCTCGAACTGGCAGACCCGGTCGCTCGGCGAGCGGCTCGCCGTCAACACCGTCATGCAGGGCACGGCGGCGGACGTGATCAAGGTCGCGATGGTGCGGGCCGAGGCGAGGCTCCGCGCCGAGGGCCGGGCCGCGCGCCTCGTCCTCCAGGTGCACGACGAGCTCCTGCTCGAGGTGCCCGACACCGAGGTCTCCGCCGTCCGCGACCTCGTCCGGCAGGAGATGGTCGGCGCCTACCCGCTCGACCCGCCGCTCGCCGTCGACGTCGGGGTCGGCGACAACTGGGCCGGGGCCAAGGATTGAGGGCCTGGCCGTTTCCGCGCGCGCCAGGTGGGGTGCGGGACCGACGTACCTGACGCGCGCGGAAACGACCCCGCTCGGGTAGGGCTGGGGCTCGGATCGAGCGATTCGTTTCCTGAAGCCAGGGGAACGGGGTTCCCCTTGGGAACCCCTCCTGCTCTCAAGTCCTGCATCTACGTTTCCGCGTCTGGCTTCAGCCAGACGCGTCCCGCCGCCGAACGCCACGGTCGCGAGCCCAGTCGCGACTGCCGTCGTGCGATGTCGACCGGTGCGCGAGAGCAGGCGGAGGGCGCGGCCTCGACTACTTGTTCGTCCCGGCGCGCTGCGTGCCGATGAACGTGTAGACGATCGTCGAGCTGCGATTCTGGAACGTGTTCCCGGCACCCGTCGGCAGCGTGACGGTCAGCCGGAGACGGGCAGTCGTCCCTGCCGTCGCGAGGTCGGAGAGGTTCGAGAGCGCGATGTTCGAGCCGATGATCGCGCGCGAGGCGAGGACGGTCGACGTCGTCCCTCCGCACGTGTACGTGTACGCGGGAGGAGTTCCCCCCTCTGTCCAGGCGACGCTGCAGCGATCGATCGTCATCTGCAGCCCGTCGGTGCCGTCCGTGTCGAGAAGAGAGGACGTGGAGGCGGTCGTCGTCAGCGTCGGTGTGCCGTTGAAGTCGATCGTGCCCGAGCTCGAGAGGTCGAACGAGCGCTGCATCGTGTCGCCGGCGGCGATGTCGGTCGCGTTGACGTTGAGTCGGTTCCCGGACGTCCCGGTGGTCCCGAGCGTCAGCGCGAGCGTTCCCGACGAGATCGTCTGGTTCTCCGACGCGGAGCCGGTGAAGAGCGCGTACGCCGTGTAGCCGGCGACGGTCGCCGCGACGCCGAGGAGGAAGAGGAGGACGAGGAGTCGCTTCCTGCGCCTCGGCTTCTCCTCCTCGACCGGTGGGACGAGCTCGAGGATGTCGTCGTCGCGGTCCATGACAGCCCGGTGATCGGCCGGCACCTGCCGTTCTTGAGTCAGCGCGCGTCCGAGGTGGAGGTCGGCCGGCCCCACTCGACGACGAACCACGGAATGTCCGCCGCCGCGGAGGTGTTCGCGCGCGTCACCGTCAGTTGCGTGCTGGAGGTGACGGCGAGGGTCGCGGTACCGACGCCGAGGATGTCGTCGGCGGTGTACGAGGTGCGGCCGCCGTTCTGTCCCCCACCGGTCTGCCCAGCCGCGAAAGCGGTTGCACGCGAGGCGTCGACGGCGGTGAGGGAGGCCGTGCCGCTGGCCGTGCCCGACGCCAGGTTGAGCGATCCACTCTGCACCTTGGAGCCGTCTTTCAGCTCGATCGCCTGCCAGCCGATCTCGTCGACTGCGTAGCTCGTCGCCGAGCGGTCGAGCGTGACCTGAGTCGAGCTCGTGAGTCGGCCGCGTACGAGACCCGAGCCGATGTCCGTGCCGTTGCCGAACGACCGGGTGCCGACGAGGACGAACGTGCGCGACGTCGTTACGGCACTGCCGAGTGTCGCCGTCGTCGAGCTCGTGCCCGATGCGAGAGATGTCGTCCCTCGCTGGACGCTGATCATCGACGAGTCGGTGAACTCGACGACCTGCCAGTAGATCGTGTGCGCGGAGGTCGCGGTGTCGACCCGGAACTGGACGTTGTTCGTCGCTGTGAGGTCGCCGAGGACGGGGTCGTTGTCGGCCCAGGACGTGTCCGCGCTCGCGGCCGTCTTCGACCAGGTGACGAAGGCTTGCGCCGTCGAAGCGACGGCGGTGATGGCGACGTCTGTCGACGTCGACGACTGTGCAACCGTCCCGCGTTGGACTTTGACGCCGCAGTTGTACTCGATCACGTACCACTGAATCGTGATCGTGGCCGGGGTCGCCTCGTCAGTCACGCGGATGAACTCGAGCGACGTCGCGCTCGCGATCCGTCCACCGACCTCGGATGCCACCGGCCTGTTCGAGTTCGACCGCAGATTGAACAGCAGGAAGGCCTTCGTCGGGTCGACGGAGGAGATCGTCACCGTCGTCGTCCCGTTGGCGGCGTTCGTCGTCGAGCCGCTCTGCACGGTCGGCTTGTAGAAGCAGCTCGACGTGGAGACGGTCTGCGCGGCCGAGGTCGAGCCCGTCACGGTCGCGGCGGCGGCGGAGGCGAGAAGCCCGGCGAGCGTCAGCGCCGCGATCCGAATCGTCGAGCTGCGGTTGATGCGGCGTCTCTTCGTGGGAGGAGACGGGGAGGGGACATCGTGTCGCGGCTCGTCGTCGCGCGCGCGCCAGACGGCCCAGAGCGCGGCCGCTGCCATCAGGAGCGGCAGGAGATAGACGAGCAGCAGCCGCGGGATCGGCTGCCGGAGCGCCGAGACGAGCCAGCCCGCGTACGGCACGACGGTGACGACGTGCGCGATCGTCGGCGTCGAGACGACAGCAGTCCACGGGTCCTCGACCGGGTTGGCGTCGCCTTTCGAGCGGAACGTGAACGGGTGACGGTCGAGGATCCGGGTGATCCGATGCGCCTCGACGTGTCGGTCGCCCGTGGGGATCCGATAGACGACGACGTCTCCGACCTGTAGGTCTCTCGTCGGCTTCTCCCGCACGAGGACGAGATCGCCGGCCGAGAACGCCGGCTTCATGCTGCCGGAGAGGACCGTCATCGGCTGATAGAGCCCTGTATACGGCACGACCGCCACGATCGCGAAGAACGCGATCGCCGCCCAGTGAAGCGTCCGCCCGGAGAGGATGATCGAGGAGACGAGCAGCGGTCGTCGCCGCGGTCGCCGGCGCAGCCTGAGAGGACGCGTGAGCCTTCCGCCGGGGAGCTCGAACGGGATCGGCTCGTCCTGCTTCTGCTGCCGTTCGTGTTCCCGCTCGGCGGGCACGTCCACCTACCGGTTGGTCGCGGCCCGCTGCGTCGCGTTGAACGTGTAGGTGATCGTCGACGAGAGGCCCTGGAACGTGTTGCCCGCAGCCGAAGGAAGCGTCAACGTCAGCCGCAGGCGCTCCGTCGTCCCGGCGGTCACGAGCGTGGCGAGGTTCGAGAGCGCGATGCTCGATCCGATCACCGCGCGCGAGGCGAGGACGCTCGTGGTCGTCCCGGAGCACGTGTAGGTGTACGCAGGCGCCGTTCCCGCCTCCGTCCAGGCGACGGAGCACTTGTCGATCACCATCTGCAGGCCGTTCGTGGCGTCGGTGTCGAGCGCCGTGCTCGGCGAGGCCGTCGTCGTCAGCGTCGGCGCGGCCGCGAGATCGAGCGTGCCCGAGTTCGAGAGGTCGAAGGCGCGCTGCATCGTGTCCCCGGGTGCGACGTTCGTCGCGTTCACCGTCAGGCGGTTCGCGGGCCCCACGGCGCCGAGCGCGATCGTGAGGGTCCCGGTCGCGACCGACTGGCTCGCCGAGGTGGAGCTCGTGAACGTGGCAAACGTCCCGAGGCCCGACACGCTCGCGGTCAAGCCGAGAATGGCGAGCGTGACGAGGATCTTGGTTGCGCGTGAGCGTCTGCGCTGCCGCATCGACATGACTCCCGGGACGAGGGATGGTCGTGCCTGGTGATCGGCGTGCCGCGCTCGAATCGATCCCCCGATCGGGGGACGCGGGACCGGCGAGCGTGTGCCGGACCGCGCTGAGCGACCGACGACGAGCTCCCGAGCGCCGGACGCTTCTCGCGCTGCGAGGTCACCGTCGATCCTCCGTTCCTTGCAGCGGAAACGGCTCTCCCGGCCCGGAGAGACGCGCTGTCGCAGCCGACTCGGCGTCCCGGGATCGCCCGGCCGGCCGAGTACCGGCGGCGCAACACCGTCGCTATACTCTCCGCTCCCCATGGTGAATGAGATGCTGGACCAGACCGCCGCCTCCGAGCGGTTAGCCGCCGAGGCCGGCGTCTGGGTGATCGGGCCCGACGGAACCCTCGTCCCGGACTACGAGAGCACCTTCCCCACGATCAACGAGGGCGAGGTCGTGCACGGCCAGGTCGTGCGGGTCGACAAGGACGAGGTCCTCGTCGACATCGGCTACAAGTCCGAGGGCGTGATCCCGGTCGCGGAGCTCTCGATCCGCCGGTCGGTCAACCCTGCCGACGAGGTCTCGGTCGGCGAGGAGATCGACGCGCTCGTGCTCACCAAGGAGGACGCCGAGGGCCGCTTGATCCTGTCGAAGAAGCGCGCGCGCTTCGAGCTCGCGTGGAAGGCGATCGAGGCCGCTGCCGAGAGCGGACAGGCCGTCGACGGACGGGTGATCGAGGTCGTCAAGGGCGGTCTCATCCTCGACCTCGGCGTGCGCGGGTTCCTGCCGGCGTCGCTCGTCGACATCCGGCGCGTCCAGAACCTCGACGAGTTCCTCGGCAAGGAGCTCCGCTGCAAGGTGATCGAGCTCAACCGGTCGCGCAACAACGTCGTGCTCTCGCGGCGCGCCGTCCTCGAGGACGAGCGCAAGGAGATGCGGCAGGCGATCCTCGACAAGCTCAACCCCGGCGACGTCGTCGAGGGCGTGATCTCCAACATCGTCGACTTCGGCGCGTTCGTCGACCTCGACGGCATGGACGGCCTGATCCACATCTCCGAGCTCTCCTGGTCGCACGTCAACCACCCCTCCGAGGTGCTCGAGATCGGGCAGACCGTCAAGATCAAGGTCCTCGACATCGACCGCGACCGCCAGCGGATCTCGCTCGGCTTCAGGCAGACGCAGTCGGACCCGTGGCAGCAGGTGCTCGAGCACTACCGCGAGGGCGACGTCGTCGAGGGCCGCGTCACGAAGGTCGTCACGTTCGGCGCGTTCGTCGAGATCCTCCCCGGCGTCGAGGGCCTCGTGCACATCTCCGAGCTCGCGAACCACCACGTCGAGAACCCGCGCGAGGTCGTCTCGCAGGGCGATCCCGTCAACGTCCTCATCCTCGAGATCGACGGCGAGCGCCGTCGGCTCTCGTTGTCGCTGAAGCGGGTCGAGGAGGGCGCGATCCCGCTGCCGCGCGCCGACGGTGGCGTGTCCGTGCACGAGACGCCGAACCTGCGCCTGTCCGAGGAGGCCTTCCCGGCCGGACCGGCGACGGTCGCCTCGGTCGACCTCGGCGACGAGACCGCGGTCGACGTCGAGGCTGCGTCCGGGAGCGAGGTCGGGCTCGACCCGGTCGAGACGGACGCCTCCGCTCCTGCGGACGAGCCTGTCGCGTCGGTCGCCGCCGACGCCGAGGACGCGCTCGAGCCGCTCGACGTCGCACCGGACGCCCCGGCCGACGCCGAGTGACCGCTCGACGGCCGGTCGCCGTCGCCATCACCGGCAGCATCGGCGCAGGCAAGTCGACCGCGCTCGCGGCGTTCCGCGCGCACGGAGCCGCCACGGTGTCGAGCGACGAGATCGTCCACCACCTGCTCGCCAACGACCTGGACGTCCGCCGCGCGCTCGTCGAGCGCCTCGGCGAGGAGATCCTGGGCGAGGATGGCGCGCCCGACCGCCGGCGCATCGGCAACCGCGTGTTCGGCGACAGGGAAGCGCTCGAGTGGCTCGAAGAGCTCCTGCATCCGCGCGTCTCCGCGGAGTACCTGCAATGGCGCGAGCAGCTGGCATCCCTCCCCAAGCCGCCCCGGGTCTGCGTGACCGAGGTGCCGCTTCTCTTCGAGGCGAAGAGCGAGCGGCTCTTCGGCAAGGTCGTCGTGATCACCGCGCCGGCCTCGATCCGCGAGCAGCGCCGGCGGGTGCCGCTCGACGGGCGGGACGCCCGGCTGCTGCCCGACCGGGAGAAGATCGCGAAGGCGGACTACCACTACGTGAACAGGGGGACGGAGGAGGATCTGGACGAGTGGGTCGCCGGCGTGATGGCCGAGCTCGTGCGCGACGCCTGAGGACACCCCGCCGGCTGGTCGCGCTCGGAATGGTCGCGGCGCTCGCGGTCACCGGCGTGCTGCTCTGGCGCTCGCCCCCGGAGTTCGTCGACCGGATCCGCTACCCGCTCCGCTACGAGGCGATCGTGCGCGCCCACGCCGGCAACTACGGCCTCGACCCCGAGCTCCTCGCCGCCGTCATCTACGCGGAGAGCCGGTTCGACCCGGAGGCGGAGTCGGCTGCCGGCGCGATCGGGCTGATGCAGCTCCTTCCCGACACCGCGCGCGGCATCGCCACGCGGACCGGTGGCAAGGGCTTCGTCGTCCGGGACCTGTTCGACCCCGAGATCAACGTCCGCTACGGCTCCTGGTACCTGCGGAGCCTCTTGCAGAAGTACGACGACGAGCGGCTCGCCCTCGCCGCCTACCACGCGGGGCAGGGCAACGTCGACGCCTGGCTCGGCCGCGGCATCGGCGTGCAGTTCCCCGAGACGCGCGCGTACGTCGACACGGTGCTGCGCGCGGAGCGGGTGTACCGGGACACGTACCCTGACGAGCTCGGACTGAGATAGCGAGCGGAGGAGAGACGATGGGAGTCGAGGGACTGCGATTCGTGATCACCGGCGCGGCGGCAGGGATCGGCGCCGCCACGGCCCGGCTCGCCGCGTCGCGCGGCGCGTCGGTGATGCTGAGCGATCTGGACGACACGAAGGGCGAGGCGGTCGCCGCCGAGATCCGCGCGACCGGAGGCGCCGCCGCGTTCACGCACTGCGACGTCACCGACGAGGCGCAGGTCGCGGCGCTCATGCGCGCGACGGCGGAGACGTTCGGCGGCATCGACGTCCTGCACAACAACGCCGGCATCCACGAGACCGCCGTCTCCGGCGACGTCGATCTCGAGTCGATGTCGCTCGCGACCTTCCGCAAGGTGCTCGAGGTGAACGCCGTCGGCCCGTGGCTCTGCGCGAAGCACGCCCTCCCGTGGCTGAAGGAGAGCGCCAACGCCTCGATCGTCAACGCCGCCTCCACCGGCTCCTGGGTCGGGTACCCGAACAACGTCGCGTACGGCACCTCGAAGGGCGGGATCCATCTGCAGACGAAGAACCTCGCCGTCGACCTCGCGCGCTACGGGATCCGCGTCAACTGCTACAGCCCGACCGCGATCGCGACCGAGATGACGACGCAGTTCGTCGAGTCGCAGCCCGACCCGGCGGCGTTCGAGAAGGCGCTCGTCTCCACGAGCCTGATCCCGCGGCTGGGCAAGCCGGTCGAGGTCGCGGAGCTCGTGTGCTTCCTGGCCGGGCCGGAGTCGGCGTTCGTCAACGGCGCGTGCATCGTCATCGACGGCGGCTCGCTCGCCTGGCGCGGCACCGTCGACCAGCTCGGGCTCGGCTGAGCGGCCCCCGCTCGGCGACAGGCCCGGGCCTGGCCGGAACCCTCAGCCAGCCGGTCGTGCCGGCGCGGCGAGCACCGTCGGAGGCGGCGGCGGGACGTCGTCGAGCATGCGGCGCCAGACGTTCTCGAGCAGGCGTCGCTGCGGGAAGAGGTGGACGCTCGAGCAGAAGTCGAGGACGCCGGCCGAGAAGACCCGCGCTCCGCTCTCGCTCTCGTAGTAGCTCATCTCCGCGCTGAGCCCGGGCCCGAAGAGGTCGGGGACGCGGCAGAGCACGATCGTCCCGGGCGGCGAGTCGGCGGTCGTCTGGTCGATCTCGATCCCGTAGCCGCCCACGGTCTCGCCGAACGTGGAGCCGCGCTCGAGCCCGCTGCCCGCGAAGAACCACGGCGCCGGCGACGTGTCCTCGACCAGGAAGACCCCCTGCCGTCGGCCGTCGTCGTTCGCCCGGTACTGCACGCCCAGCACCCGCGCCTCGGGACGGCCCAGGTCGCGCCACTTGCGGACCCGGACGACGCGGTCGCCCGCGAGGTCGACCCGCCAGAAGAAGTTGTTCGCCGACAGGAAGACGAGCCGCCCGCCGAGGTCGCGGAACCGCTCGATCAGGTCGAGCTCGTGCTCCGTCGCGTACTCGGTGTGGCCCGGGAAGACGACGAGGTCGTAGAGCCTCCGCAGGTCGTCGCCCGTCGCGATCGTCTCGAGGTCGTCCTCGGCGAGGAACTCGGGCGCATGACCGGTGCGCTCGAGCCACCGGAGGAAGGGGACGTCGTAGCGGTTGAACTTCGGCGGCACTCCGCGGTTGCGGTAGGGGCGGGTGAGGAGGACGGGAGGATTGCCGCCCGCGTACCAGGTGTCGCCCCAGCCGTCGCCGTCGGCGTCGAAGAAGTTGTACGCCTGCCACGTGTGCGTCGGCATCACGACGGCATGCCGTGCCGTGCCGAGCGTCGCCGGCCGCCGGACGAACGGGGCGAAGCCGATACGACCGTCGTCGGTCGCGAGCCGGGCCGCATACACGCCCGTCGGCCAGGCGCCTGTCTGCACGCGGATCGTGGCCGGGGCCGAGCGCTTCCCGGCCCAGGCGAGCGGCACCGGGTCGCCGAAGGGAACGCCGCTCATCTCGTCGGCGCGTCTCGTCGACTCCGTCTCGGGGCCGCACCGCAGGAACTGGAGCGTCAGTGCGGGCGCGTCGGCCAGCACCGTCAGCTCCATCGTCTCGCCGGGCGCGTACGAGCGTCGCCCGAACGCGGCCTCGACGCCGATCACCTTGACGACCGGCACGCGTGAGCCCGCCGCTGCCAGCGGTCGCGCGGCGCCGTAGACCTTCCGCTGCCCGTCCCGCTCGACGGTCAGGCGCATCACGTACGAGCCGACGGGTGTGGCCGGGTCGGGACGCCAGACGATCGATCCCGCACCCCCGGGCAAGGCCTCCTCGGCCTTCCAGACGACGGTGCTCGCTTTCCGGGCCGTTCGCACCGCCTCCATGCGCACCGTCGCGGGCGCCGGGAGGTGGAAGCTCACGACCGCCGCGTCGCGGCCGTCGACCCCGGGGGCGACGGTGGCGAAGAGCCGGCGATCGTCCTTGTATCGCCGCTGGACGTTCCGCACGGCGATGCCCCAGAGCACGGGTGGGAGGGCACGGGCGGCGCGGGCGAGCCCGGCCGCGGGCCCCACGGCTGCGAGTGCGGCAAGCGAGGCCGAGAGGAAGCGGCGACGGGTGACGGGTGAGCGCATGGTGTCCGAAGGCCGGTCGGAGGAGGATGGGAACGAGTCTGCGCGACGCCTGCCGTCCCCGGCCAGTTCGCGGCCGCGGGACGAGCCGTCATTCTGACGTGCGCGCACCGCTCCCGGTATCCCTCGACGGCGGATCAGGGAACGGCGAGCTTCCGCCACAGGTTCTCGAGCATCTGGCTTACGGGCGGCTCGAGCGCAGTGCCGCCGAAGTCCATCACGCCGGCTGCGAACACCTCGGCGCCCGCCGGCGTCTCGTAGTAGGTCATCTGCGCGGTCAGCCCGGGGCCGTAGATGTCCGGGATCTCGGCCAGGACGATCGTTCCGGGCGGGCTCGCCGGCGTCATCGCGTCGATCTCGATCCCGTACCCGCCGAGCGGCCCGAAGGTGGAGCCGTCGCCGAGGTCGGTGTTCTCGAAGAGCCACGAGGCCGCTCCCCAGCCACGCACCACGAACGGCCGCTGTGTCCGGCCGTCGTCGTTCGCCCGGTACTGGACGCCGATCAGCGCAGACTCGGGACGGCCGAGATTGCGCCAGAGCGCCGTTCGCGTCAGCACCTTTCCCTCGCGCCGGATGTGCCAGAAGACGTTGTTCGCGGAGAGGAAGATCAGGTTGCCGCCGAGGTCGCGGTAGCGCTGGAGGAGGTCGAACTCCTTCTCCGTCGTGTACTCGGAGTGACCCGAGATCACGATCAGGTCGTAGCGGCTCGCGAGGGCCTCGCCGGAGGAGATCGCCTCGAGGTCGGTCTCCGAGAGCATGTCGTACGCCTTGCCCGTCCGGACGAGCCAGCGCACGAAGCCGAGGTCGTACTTGCGGTAGTGCGGCGGCACGCCGCGGCGCAGGAACGGCCGCCCCAGGCGGACGGTGCTCTGCGCACCCTTCACGTACCAGCTGTCGCCGTACCCGTTCCCGTCGTCGTCCCGTAGGTTGTACGCCTGCCAGGTGTTGGTCGGCATCACGACCGCGACGCGGGGGACGCCGAGCTTCGCGGGGCGCACGATGAACGGGGCGTAGCCGACGCGTCCGTCGTCGGCGGTCAGGCGTGCGAAGTCGAGGCCCGACCGCCACTCCTGACCGAGTGGGACCGTGACCCAGCGACCGGCGCTGCGGTACTTCTCCCACTCGATCGCGACCGGCTCGGTCACGGGGACGCCGTTCATGACCGTGTTGTCGTACGTTGGAACGTCCTCCGGGCCGGCGTGGTAGACCTGCAGCTCGAGGGAGCGCGCGTCCGTCTCGACCCGGAGCTTCGCCTGGTCGCCGGGCACGTAGCTCTCGCGGGCGAAGGCCGCGTCGACACCGAGGACCCGGATCACCGGCGTCGTCTGGACGCGGCCGGCGCGGGCGTCGCGGGGACCGTACAGGCGCCGGTTCCCGGCCTCGTCGGCCACCTCGAACCGGGTCAGGTACGTGCGCGGCGCGGTCGACCGCGGCGGGAACCAGGTGAAGGCGTGCCAGCCGCGTTTGAGTCGGAACGACTTCTCGTGGACGATCCCCGGCGACCCCTCGGTGCGCGGACGCGGAACGTGACGACCGCCGGCGCCGTCAGGAAGGCCCGGATGCGGGCGATGCGGCGCAGGGCGTCGCCGTTCGGGGATACGGTCGCCAGGAGCCGTCTGTCGCCGGCGAACGGGCGCCGGTCGGCCGTGAAGGCCTCGAGGCGGAGGAGCCGGGGCGCCGCCTGATCCGACGCCGACGCCCGCACGGGCGCCTGGTCCCGTGCGGCCGCTCCCGGGAGAAACGTGACGACTGCTGCGACGGCTGCGAGGAGCAGCCTGGGGGCGCGACGCATCGGTAGGAAGGGTACTTGTCACGTTTGCGAACATACGTTCGCTCCGCTAGGCTCTCCGGATGCGCGAGCTCAGGGTGACGTCGGCGTACCGGCCGACCGGCGACCAGCCGAAGGCGATCGCCGAGCTGTCCGAGTCGATCCGGGCGGGCAATCGCTTCCAGACGCTCCTCGGCGCCACCGGGACCGGCAAGACGGCGACGATGGCCTGGATCATCGAGCAGATCCAGCGGCCCGCGCTCGTGATCGCGCACAACAAGACGCTCGCCGCCCAGCTCTGCAACGAGTTCCGCGAGTTCTTCCCCGAGAACGCGGTCGAGTACTTCGTCTCCTACTACGACTACTACCAGCCGGAGGCGTACGTCCCGCAGGCGGACCTCTACATCGAGAAGGACTCGTCGCAGAACGACGACATCGCCCGTCTCCGGCTGGGCGCCACCTCGTCGCTGCTGACGCGGCGCGACGTCGTCGTCGTCGCCTCGGTCTCGTGCATCTACGGGATCGGCTCGCCGGAGGAGTGGAAGGAGCGGCTCCTCTACCTCGAGGTGGGGGAGAGCCACGACCGCGACGACGTCCTGCGCAAGCTCGTCGACAGCCAGTACGTCCGCAACGACACCGTGCTCCAGCGTGGCCGCTTCCGGGTCAAGGGCGACATCCTCGAGGTGCAGCCCGCGAACAGCGAGACGGCCTACCGGATCTCGTTCTTCGGCGACGACGTCGAGCAGATCTCGCACTTCGACCCGCTGACGGGCGAGGTGCTCTCGCGGCTCGACAACATCGCCATCTGGCCGGCGACGGAGTACGTGACCTCGCGGCCGAGCATCGAGCGGGCGGTCGACGACATCCGGCACGAGCTCGAGGAGCAGGTGGCGCGGTTCGAGTCGGAGGGCCGCATGCTCGAGGCCCACCGCATCCGGCAACGCACCGAGTACGACCTCGAGATGCTGCGGGAGCTCGGGTTCTGCAACGGGATCGAGAACTACTCGCGGGTGCTCGAGGGCAGGCCGCCGGGCTCGCACCCGTTCACGCTCGTCGACTACTTCCCGGACGACTTCGTCGTCTACGTCGACGAGTCCCACCAGACCGTCCCGCAGATCGGCGGCATGTACGAGGGCGACCGCTCGCGCAAGCAGACGCTCGTCGACTACGGCTTCCGGCTGCCCTCGGCGCTCGACAACCGGCCCCTCCGCTTCGACGAGTTCCTCGGCAAGGTGAACCAGATGGTGTTCGTCTCGGCCACGCCCGGCGCGTACGAGCTCCGTAACTCCGTCGCCGTCGCCGAGCAGCTGATCCGGCCGACGGGGATCGTCGATCCCGAGGTCGAGCTGCGCGCGACCCGCAACCAGATCGACGACCTCCTCGGCGAGATCCGCCGGCGCGAGGAGGCGGGCGAGCGCGTGCTCGTGACGACGTTGACGAAGAAGATGGCCGAGGACCTCACCGACTACCTCCTCGAGGCGGGCGTCAAGGCCCGCTACCTGCACTCCGAGGTCGACACGCTGGAGCGGATCCAGATCATCCGCGAGCTCCGGCTCGGCGAGTACGACGTGCTCGTCGGCGTGAACCTGCTGCGTGAGGGCCTCGACCTGCCCGAGGTGTCGCTCGTCGCCGTGCTCGACGCCGACAAGGAGGGCTTCCTGCGCGGCAAGACGGCCCTCGTGCAGACGATCGGCCGCGCCGCACGCAATGTCAACGGCCGCGTCCTCCTCTACGGGGACAAGGTGACCGAGGCGATCCAGGGAGCCGTCGAGGAGACGAACCGCCGCCGCGCGATCCAGCTCGCGTACAACGAGGAGCACGGGATCACGCCCGAGTCGATCGTCAAGGGCGTGTCCGACATCGCCGAGTTCCTCTCCCTCGAATCGCCGAATGTGCCCTCGCGCCGACGCCGTGGCAAGAGCGAGGTCGAGGGGATGTCGCGGGAGGAGCTCGAGAAGCTCGCCGTCACCCTCGAGGAGGAGATGTTCGCTGCCGCCGAGGAGCTGCGGTTCGAGTACGCCGCGAAGCTGCGCGACGAGATCAAGGACCTGCGCCGCGAGCTGCAGGCGCTCGCCGAGGCCTGAGCTCGCAGCTCGAGGTGAGGATCCTGGCGGCTAGAGCCCGGTGCGCTCGCGGAGGTAGGCGAGGTACGGCTCGGGGTCGAGCGGGCCGCAGCCGAGGCGCTCGAGCGTCTCGGCAGGCGTGAACGACCGCCCGAGGCGGTAGAGCCGCTCGCGCAGCCAGCCGTGGATCTCCTCGAACCGCCCCTGGCCGATCTGGTCGTCGGCGTCGGGGATGTCGGCGAGCACCCGCTGCCAGATCTGCACGGCGAGGACGTTCCCGAGCTGGTAGCTCGGGAAGTAGCCGAACAAGCCCTCCGCCCAGTGGACGTCCTGCATGCAGCCGAGCCGGTCGTCGGGCGGGCGGATGCCCAGGAGCTCCTCGAACCGCGCGTTCCACGCCTCCGGGAGGTCCGTCGTCGCGAGCGCGCCCGACAGCAGTGCGCGCTCGAGCTCGAAGCGGAGGATCACGTGGAGGCCGTACGACACCTCGTCGGCCGAGACGCGCACGAGCGAGGCGCGGGGCCGGACGAGGGCGCGGTGGAACCGCTCCACCGGGACGTCCCGGAGGAGCTCGGGGTGTGCGACCTGCATCCGCGGGTAGAACCAGCGCCAGAAGGCGAACGAGCGGCCGACGACGTTCTCCCACAGCCGGCTCTGCGACTCGTGCAGCGCGGTCGACGCGCCGGTGCCGAGGGGGCTGCGCCCCAGCGCCGGATCGACGCCGTGCTCGTAGAGGCCGTGGCCGGCCTCGTGCATCGTCGAGAAGAGCGAGTGCCCCGCGAGCGATGGCTCGTAGCGGGTGGTGAGGCGGATATCGTCGATCGCGACCGCCTGGCAGAACGGGTGGACCGAGGGGTCGAGCCGGAACGCGGCATCGTCGACGCCGAACGCGCGCGCCACCTCGCGCGACACCGCGTCCTGCGCCTCGGGTGGGTAGGGGCCGACCTCGAAGGGCTCGAGCTCCGCGTCCCCGGCCGCATGGAGCAGCCGCTGGAGCTCGGGCAGCAGGCGCGCGAAGATCGTCTCGACCGCGGCTGCCCGCAGCCCCGGCTCGTAGTCCTCGAGCAGCACGTCGTACGGATCGTCAGCCGCGTCGAAGCAGTCGACGTACCGTCGCTTGAGCTCGATCATGCGATCGAGGTGGGGCCGGAAGGCCGCGAAGTCGTCCGCCTCGCGCGCGGCGGTCCACGCGACCAGGGCCGTCGACGCCGCTCGCGTGGTCTCCGCGGTGAGCTCGACGGGCACGCGGGCAGCGCGGTCGTGGTCGCGAAGAGCGACGCGGACGAGGCACGCGTCGACGGTGTCGCCCTCGACGTGCGTGCTCGCCTCGGCGAGGAGCTCGCCGAGGCGAGCGTCGATCGAGCGCTTGTGGGCGAGGGCCCGCAGCGTCGCGAGCTGCTGTCCGCGGGCATCGGCGCCCCCGCGCGGCATCATCGTCTGCAGGTCCCACTCGAGGAGCCCAGCGGCCGCCTCGAGATCCGCGATCTCGGCCAGACGTCCACGCAGCTCCTCCAGACCGGGACCCCTCATCGCGAGAGCGTAGCTACGAGGTTCGGCGACGATCCCGGCCGGGCGCGTGCCCCGTCAGGTCGTGGGCCGGAACGCCGGCGTGTCGTCCGACCACACGTCGGCCGTGAGGGCCCGGCGCCCCGTTCCGTCCGGACGCACCGCGAGGACGTCGTACGACCCGAACGGATCGGAGATGTACGCGACCCACTGTCCGTCGGGCGACCACGCGGGCGACGTCTGGTTGCCGATCTCGTCCGTGAGCTGGCGGAGGTTCCGCCCGTCGGCGTCCATCAGCATGATGTGGGCGGCCTCGTCGCTCTCGCTCTGGAACGCGACCGTCCGGCCGTCGGGCGACCAGGCCGGCGCGGAGCCGAGAACCTTGGCCAGCGGTCGCCGGTTGGCTCCATCGGCGTCCATCCGCCAGATCCGCGGCTTGCCGTTGACGCGGCTCGCGTAGACGAGGCTCTTGCCGTCGGGCGACCAGTCCGGCTGCGTGTCGTCGCAGCCGTTCCGCGTGAGCTGCCTGAGCCCGGTGCCGTCCGGCCGCACGACGTAGAGCTCGAAGTTCCCGGTGCGGTTGCTCGCGAAGGCGATCCAGCGCCCGTCAGGCGACCACGACGGCTCCTCGTCCCAGGCGGGGCCCGACGTGATCCGGCGGATCGGCCCGCCATCGGCCGGGACGACGCCGATGTCGAAGTCCTGGCCCGAGGCGTCGGAGAGCGCGAGCGCGAGCTTGGAGCCGTTCGGCGACCAGTCGGGCGCGACGCTCATCCCGTGCTTGGGCGCCGCGATCGCGATCGGCCGGCCCCCCTGCCGGATGAAGATCTGCAGCGGCCCGCCCCGCTCGCTCGTGAAGGCGATCGCGTTGGCGGCGGCGGGCGCCGCCTGCGAGGCACCGGCGCCGCCCGCGATCACGCCGGCGACAGCCGTCGCGAGCAGCGAGACGATGAGGAGGGTGAGGCGAGACCGTGGCACGCTCTCACGATGTATCGGCAGCACGCGGTGGAAGATCAAGTCTTCTCCGTCGTCGGGGTATCAGGGGAGGTTTGCGCGACAGAACAAACGCCTTGCCGCAGGCAAGAACGTACCAGCCTCACCGGAGCTGACATCCCACGAAAGGGTGATAACGCTGATTGCCTCGGACGTCCACTCGACCACGTTCACCCCGTGCGCCTCGCCCAGGTGGTGCGGCCTCGGCCTCCCGAATCCCGGTGCCGTGGCCAGCGCCAGCCGCCTTCCTGGCCGGCCGTCGTCGTTCGCGATGTCGCTCAGGCCCACCGCCGTCGACTGGTGGATGTGGCCGCCCAGGACGAGATCGACGCCCATCGCGCGAAATCGCTCGAGCACCCGGTCGCGGCTGCGGAGCGGGAGCTTCCGCGTCGCCCGCCAGGGTGCCCCCGCCAGGTGGTGGTGGAGCGCGACGACGCGGAGGGCGCCTGGGGGAGCGGCGGCGAGCGTGGCGGCGGCGCGGTCGAGGGACGACGCGCGCAGGCGGCCGCCCTGGTGGCGCCACGCCCAGCTCGAGTCGAGGCCCTGGACGGCGATCTCCGCGTCGACGAACACCGGCTCCGTCGGCCCGATCACCCGCCCGAACGTCCTCCCCGGGGCCGTGACCCGCGCCGGCAGCGTGTACGGCAGGTCGTGGTTCCCGGGGACTGCGAGCCACGGGACCGCGAGCCGGTCGAGAAGCGCCCGCGCCCGCGCCAGCTCCTCCGCCCGTCCGCGGTTCGCCAGGTCGCCGGTCGCGATCACGAGCGTCGGCCCGATCCGCGCCACGAGCTCGACGAGGGCATCGTCGACCTCGAGCAACTCGTTCGCGCCCCGGTGGAGGTCAGAGATGTGGACAGCGCAGCCGGCCATCGCCGGGCCAGGCTATACACTCGAGCCATGTCCGAGACCGAGATCTTCGATGACCTCTACCTGGGCCTGCGCGCCGGCGGCGCCATCCGCAAGCAACGGCGCGGCGAGGAGCTCACGCAGGAGGAGGAGGTCGCGATCGGGCACTGGCAGCGGCTCA
>VGCB01000004.1 GCA_016870235.1 Actinomycetota bacterium
GGGCGGCTACTCCGATCGCGCCGGGAAGCGATGTCGTCCGGCCCGACGCGGAGGTGCCGTCCGGCAAGAATGGCCTTCTCTCGGAAGTGCCCGGAAGCGGTTGGGGCAGGTTGGGGCCCGGCCTTCGGCGTTGTCGAGCGCTCGATCGGGAGGCGACAGCGGGCGTCCGTCATATCGATCCTCGAAGCGGCCCCGGCGAGGCAGACTCGGTCAGGCGAGCATGCCGCCGTCGACCGGGATGACCGCCCCCGTCACGAACGACGCGTCAGGCCCGACGAGGAACGAGACCACGGAGGCCACCTCGGCAGGCGAGGCGACGCGCCCGAGGGGCACGGAGGCGACGAGCGACTGCAGCCGCGCGGGCCGGTGCTCGTCTCCGTCGCGCGTCAACGACGCGCTCAGCATCGGCGTGTCGACCGGGCCCGGACAGATGCAGTTGACCCGCACGCCGGCGGGGCCCGAACGGCGAGCGAGCGAGCGGGCGAGCTGCACGACTCCGCCCTTCGACGCTGCGTACGCGGGACTGTACGGCGACCCCACGAGCCCGGAGACTGACGCGACGAAGACGAGCGCACCTCCGTGGGAGCGCTCCAGGAGCGGGAGGCCGCCGGAGGCGACCGCAAAGGCGCCTCGGAGGTTCACGTCCATCACCTCCTGCCACCCCGGCTGCGCCGGGTCGACCGACGTATCCCCGACCACGCCTGCGCAGTGGACGACAGCGCGGACCGATCCCGGCAGGCCCTCGAGCACGCCGAAGAGGTGGGACACGGCGTCGAGGTCGGTGAGGTCGCAGGCGATCGCGTCGGCCCCGTCTCCGTTCCCCCGGATTCCTGCTGCGGCCTGCTCGAGCCCCGGCGCGTCGACGTCGACGAGGACGACGTGGAAGCCGTCGGCGCCGAGGCGGGCCGCAGTCGCCCGCCCGATGCCCGACGCCGCCCCGGTGACGACCGCGAGGCGACCGCCCTCGGCGGACGACGTCACCGCCGCCCTCCGACCGACGACCACACGGCGCCGTCAGTCCTCGTCCGACCGACCGCGGCGCATCCGGGCATAGCGATCGGAGACCTCGCCGCCACCGCCGGCGGCATAGTCGCCCTTGCCGGCGTCCTCGGTGACGATCGTGTGCGGCGTGAACTTGAACATCGTGCGCCCGACCTGCGTGTACGCCCGCCAGAACGCATCCTGGTCGAGCTCGTCCTCGTTCATCACCGGCGAGTCGTCCGCCATGTACCGCTGCTGGATCGAACGGGTTCGCGCCCAGCCGGAATCCTCGATCACCTCGGCGACGCCCTGCATCGACACGAAGCGCGGCGGGTAGCCGATGTTCGTGATCGCGAAGCACGCCCGCGGGTCGCGCTTCAGACGCTCGACCAGCAGGCGCGTCGACCGGACGGAGAAGAATGCCGCCTCACCGTCCCATTCGTAGCCGACGTACACGATCACGGGCGATCCGTCGCGGCGAAGGCTCGCGACGCTCGCGAACCAGCGCTCGTTCATGAACGCGTCGAGCTCCGCCGGTGTCATCGCGAACGGGTTGGGTGTCTCGGTCCATCTCATGGGTCGGCCTTTCTGCTCCGTGTGGGCAACGGCAACGTCGAGAGCGTCTCAGCCTCGCTCGGCGCGGTAGCGCGCGATCACCTCGTTGCCGAACCGTTCGATGCAGCGCATCTCCTTGTCGTGGTCGGGGCCGGCGGCGACGCGGAAGCTCATGATCAGGTAGTCGTTGGCGACTTCGTCCTCGAAGCGCTTGATCGTCTCGAGGCATTGGTCGGGGCTGCCGACGACGAGGCGGTCGATGTGGTGGTTGGCGAACTGGAAGTCGTCTTCCTTCTCGATGCCTTGGAGGAAGGGCTCGCGGTCGGCGACCCAGCGGGGGATCTGCGAGAAGTAGAACCAGTGCTCGGCGCGGATCGCGGGCCACCAGTCGCGCTCGACCTCGGCCATGTCGTCACCGACCCAACCGTCGCGCAGCAGGCAGAGCGAGAGATCGGACGACGTCCCGTGCGCCTCGCCCTCCGCCCGGTAGGCCCCGACCCACTCCCGGATCACGTCGAGGTTGTGAAGCGGATCGCTGCACCACGGGGCGCCGAAGCGGGCCGCACGACGGACGCCGGGGAACGACATCGCGCCCATCCAGAGGCGGGGGTTGCGCGGGAGCGGTCGAATCTTGCCCTTGACCTTGAAGAACTCGCTCTCGACCTCGACCTCCTCGCCCGCCCACAGCCGGCGGACGACGGAGATCTTCTGCTCGAAGAGCGCCACCTGATCCTTGACGTCGAGACCGAAGAGCCCGAACTCCGGCGGGAAGCTGCCGATCCCGCAGCCGAGGATCATCCGTCCGCCCGAGATCACGTCGATCATTGCTGCGTGCTCGGCGACCTGCACGGGATGGTGGAACGGCATCAGGAACACCGTCGTGCCGAGGTCGACCTTCTTCGTGACGGCCGCGAGCGCGGCGAGGCCGATCAGCGGCGCCGGCGTGTAGCCGTCGTCCATCATGTGGTGCTCGGGCAGGAAGAGCCCGTCGAACCCGACCTCCTCGGCCAGCTGGCCGGCCTCGAGGATGTCGTTCCACCGCTCCGTCAGGTTCGCCGCCTGCGGCGGGTCCTGCGGGCGGAAGAGGATCCCGAACTTCATCGTGTTCCTCCTGGTGGGCTGGGCGGGTCATGCCTGCGGCACGACCCGCGTCAGATGGGAGCTTCGAGAGACGGCCGCGGCGAGCTCGACGAGCGACCCGCCGAGGGTCTCGGCCGCGGCGTCGTACGGGCTGCGGAGATCGTCGCCGTCGAACCCGTCCCGGGGGACGTACAGGCCGGGAGGGACGACGATGGCCGCGAAGAACACGGCGAGCACGCTGCGGAGCTCGTGCAGGCCGAGGAAGTGGTGGAGGCTCGCACCCGTCGCGACGATCCCTGTCGCGCGGGCGCGGAGCGAGCTCTCGCCCGTCTCCTGCTCCCGCGGGATCGCGTCGAGGAGCGCCTTCACCGGCGCCGCGTACGTCGCCCGGTAGATCGGCGTGCCGAGGACGACGGCGCCCGACGGCCCGAGGGAGCCGAGCGCCTGCACCGCCGCGTCGACGCCGCCCGGTGACGCGAGCTCGACCGTCTCGACCGACGCGCCGCCGGCACGACAGGCATCGAGCACCCCTGCGAGCACGCGAGCCGTCCTCCCGCCGCCCGAAGGTGAGCCGTCGATCGCGAGGACGCGGCAGTCGCTCATCCGGCTCGGAGACCGGCCTGCACTGCGAGGGGAAGGATCTCGGCCTTGAACTGCTGCAGGCCCTCAGCGTAGTTCGGCCAGTTGAGCGTGATCCCGTCGAAGCCGACGTCCGACAGCTCTTTCATGCCCTCGACGACCTGCTCGGGCGTGCCGTGGAGCGGCCAGGCGGAGAACCCGGCGATGATCGCGGAGATCATCCCGTCCCACGCCTCCTTCGGCAGGCTCTCGGAATTGATGCCGAGCTCGTTCGCCATGTTCGTCGCAGCCTGCCAGTCGCCCTTCTGGTTCACGTAGTAGTCGACGTACTTCTTCGCCTCGGCCTCGGTGTCGCGGCAGACGATCGAGCCCATCCCGAAGACCATGACCTCACGGCCGAACTCGCGACGCGCGTAGTCCTTGACGTCCTTGATCATCGCCTTCGCCATCTCGAGGTCGGCGAACACCGCGAAGTTCACGTCGCAGTGCTTGGCCGCGAAGGCACGCCCGGCCGGGCTCGAGCCGGCGCTCATCAGGATCGGGAAGGGCTTCTGCACCGGCTTCGGGTCCGAGTCGGCGTCGTACACCTGGAAGTACGTCCCCTCGTACGTGAACGGCTCGTTCTCGGTCCAGAGCCGGCGCGCGATCGTCAGCCACTCGTCGGCGTACGCGTAGCGGTCGTCGTGCGAGAGCATCTGCTTCGTGCCGAAGAGCCGGAACTCGGTTCCGAGCCATCCTGCAACGAGGTTCGCGGCCGCGCGGCCGTTCGAGATGTGGTCGATCGTCGCGAGCTGCTTCGCGAACATGACCGGATGCACCGACGGCATCAGGACGGTCGTGAAGATCTGCGTGTGCGCAGTCTCCGCGGCGAGCCCTGCTGCCCACGTCGTCGTCTCGAAGCTCCGCTGCCCCGGGTTGGTCGCGCCCTGGAGCCCCTTCCAGCGGACGTACGGGACGATCCCCTCGATGCCCGCCTCCTCGATGAGTCGCGCGAGGGTCTTGCTCTCGTCCCACTCGGCCTTGAGCGTGCCCTCGGCGGAGGTCATCGTGCAGCCGCCCTGAGCCGACATGCCGAACACCATGAGCTTCAGCTTGTTCTCGCTCAGGAGGGGCGCGTCTCCCTGGCGGCGTTCCGCGGCGACCTTGCTCACTGGACGAACTCCTTTCTGTCATCACGGGGTGCTCTCGGTGCTGTGTCTCGTCGATCGGCTCGGCTGAAGGGCTCCCGCGCGCTGACGCCCGACCGGCGCCCGCCCGCGGTCGAGAGGGCGGCGGGCCGAGCGGACCCGGGGCATCCCTCATGCACGCGACGGCCCTCCGGGCGGGGTCGCCTCGGGCACGCTCTTCAGCACCTCGCGGATCGTCCCGTCGGTATCGGCCTCGAGCAGCTCGATCAGGTGGCCGTCGGGGTCTTCGCAGTACACGAACCGCGGAGCGTCGTCGCGATTCCCCATATGCCGCAGCTCGGTGCGCGCGCGGCCGCCGTGCTCGAGCACGCGTGCAAGCGTCTCGGCTGCGTCGTCGACGGTGACGCCGATGTGCATGATCGCGTCCACCGTCTGCTGCGCCGGCGGCACGTCGTTCCGGGGGTTGAGGAACTCGAAGAGCTCGATGCAGCCGCCGCGCGCGAACCGCACGTAGCAGATGCGCATCACGGCGCCAGGGCCGAAGGTCGCGTCGAAGTAGCCGCCGCTTCGCTCGGCCGGCAGCGTCGCGAGCGTCCCGCCGAGCGCCTCCGTCCAGAAGCGAACGGCGCGATCGAGGTCGGCGACCCGGAAGGCGACGTGGTGGTCGACAGCTGCTCTCAATCCTGACCTCCTCCGGTCTTCACGGTGGTCACGTCACGCCTTCTCGAACTCGATGTGGAGGGCCTTGGGGCCGCGGTGGTTCACGGTCGTGACGTGCGCGTAGTCGTTGCGGTCGGAGAGCCGGATGCGCTTCAGCCGCTTCAGGAGCTGCTCGAAGGCGATCTCGCCCTCGAGCCGCGCGAGCGGGGCGCCGACGCACAGCCGCGGCCCGTCGCCGAAGCCGAGCTGGTCCCGCGCGACCCACGGCCGCTCGACCCAGAAGCGCTCGGGATCGTCGAACTTGCGTTCGTCGCGGTTCGCCGCCCCGTACATGAGGAGCACCACCGATCCCTCCGGGATCACGACTCCCTCGATCTCGACGTCGGTGAGCGTCACCCGCTGGAGCCACTGGACGGGGCTCTCGAGCCGCAGCGACTCCTCGATCGCGAAGCGGATCAGCGTCGGGTCCTCGCGCACCCGCTGCATCTCGCTCGAGTTGCGGAGAAGGAGCTCGAGCGTGCTCGCGAGCATGTAGACCGTGTTGTGGTACGCGGCCGAGTACAGGTTCGTGACCTCACCGACGAGGTATCTGAGGTCGAGCTGGCCGTCGCGCTCGACCTTCATCTTGACGAGGTCGCTGAGGAAGTCCGGGCGGGGGTTCGCCTGGCGGTCGAGGATGGTCTCGCGGAAGTACGCCCGCGCGTTCGTCAGGCCCTCGACCTGCGCACGCTTCTGCTCCTCCGTCGCGTGGCGGAAGCCCTGCCCCTGCGACGAGAGCATCCAGCCCCGGATCATCGCCTCGTCCTCCTTCGGGACGTCGAAGATCCGGAGCATCACGAGCGGTGGGAGCTCGTCGGCGAAGGCGGCCTTGAAGTCGACCTCGCCGAGGTCGACGAATGCGTCGATCAGCTGGTCGGAGACCTCTCGGATCATCGGCTCGAAGGACTTGAGCCGGTCCCGGGTGACGAGCTGCTGCATCAGCTGGCGCTTCAGCCGGTGCTCCGGCGGGTCCGTGAACGGCAGCGGCCACGGTGACAGCTTCTCCTCGCCCGTGTCCTCGTCGGACGCGAACGCCTTCCCCCAGTCGGGGTTCACCTTCCCCAGGAAGCAGGAGAAGAGATCGAGGTGCCGCGAGACGCAGGCGATGTCCTGCCAGCGCGTGAGGACGTAGTCGCCGTTCGGAAGGCGGTGCACCGGCGCCTCCTCGCGCAGCTGCGCGTAGAAGGCGTAGGGGCACTCCACGAGCTCCGGCGTCGGGTACTCGGTGGTCGCAAGATCGAGGCGCGCGTCGTCGGTCATCCGTCAGCGTCCCTTCCAGTCGCGGGTGAACTTCCGCGTTCGGAAGAAGCCCTCGACTGCGTTGTTGAAGTCGTCGCTCATGATCGTCAGGAGCTCGGCCGCGAGGCCCATGTTGAGCGTCTGCTCCGCGCGTGCGCGGAGCTCGGCGTTGGCGAACATCTTCCCCATCCGCACCGCCAGCGGCGCCATCGCGAAGACGCGGGCGAGCTGCGCGAAGGCCTCCTCCTCGAGCTGCTCGCGCGGCGCCACGCGGTTGACGAGGCCCCAGTGCTCCGCCTCCGCGGCCGTGAGCGTCCGGCCGCCGTAGAGCACGTCCTTGGCGATCGCGGGCGGGAGCGCCGCCTGTGCGATGACGACGTACCCGTCGCCAGGGGCGGCGCCGAACGCGGCATGGGAGTCGTAGAACGTCGCGTTCTCGGAGGCGATCACGAAGTCGCAGTGCAGCGCGAGGCTGACGGCGAAGCCGATCGCGGGCCCGTTGACGACGGCGATCGTCGGCTGCGGGATCTCGAGCAGGCGGGTGATGATGCGGACGGCCGTGTACTGGAGCAGGGCGAGCTGCCCCGCGTGCCGCGGCTTCATGCCCTCGTCGACGTCGCCGCCGCTCGAGAAGACGTCGCCCGTCCCCGCGATCATGAACGCACGCACCGACTGGTCTTCGGCGATCTCGGCGAAGAGGAGCGGCATCGAGTCGTGCAGCCTGATCGGGATCGCGTTCCAGCGATCGGATCGGGTCAGCTGCAGGCGCAGCACGCCGGGGCGGGGCTCGTCGAACGCGATCCCCTCCTCGAGGTAGCGCTCGTAGCGCGTGAAGTCGATCTGCCCGCCGCCCTCGCTCATCGCTAGAACGACCTCGGCAGCCCGAGCTGCTCGGCGACGATGTTCCGCACCATCTCGTTGGAGATCGGCCCGATCCTCATGATCCGCGTGTCGCGCCAGAACCGCTCGATCTCGTAGTCCTTCACGTAGCCGGCACCGCCCAGGATCTGGATGCCCATGTCGCACGCGCGGCTGCACGCCTCCGAGGCGAAGAGCTTCGCAGCCGCCGACTCGACGTCGAAGCGCTTCCCGGCCATCGCCAGGCCCGCGGCGCGGTACGTCAGGAGCCGGGCTGCGTGGTAGGAGACCTCCATGTCGGCGATGAAGTGCTGGATCGACTGGAACTGGCCGATCGGCTTGCCGAACGCGTGGCGCTCCTTGGCGTACGGCACCACCCGATCGATGACGCCCTTGATCGTCCCGGTGCAGCACGCGGCGATGATGATCCGCTCGTGGTTGATCGACTCCATCAGGCAGGCCCAGCCGTTGTCGGGCTCGCCGAGGACCTCGTCGTCTCGGGCCTCGACGTCGGTGTAGTAGACGCTGAAGGTGCCGATCGGCGCCTGGCCGAGCGTCGGCATGCGCGTCCACTCGAGCCCCTTGCGGTCGGCGTCGACGAGGAAGACGGTGAGCCCCTGGTTCTTCTTCTCCCGGACGGACGTCCGCGCGAGCACCGCGAAGAGCTGCGAGTCGTCGGCCATCGTCGTGTAGACCTTCGACCCGTTGATCACCCAGCCGCCGCCGTTCCGGCGCTCGGCATGCGTCTTCAGCGCGCCGAGCAGGTCGGTGCCGCCGCCGGGCTCGGTGAACGAGAGCGCGATGCGAAGCTCCCCGTTGGCGAGCTTCGGCAGGATGTGATCCTTCTGCGCCTGGGATCCGTGGCGATCGATCACGGTCGCGGTGTGGGTGTTGATCGACCACACCGTCGCCTGGCCGCCGACGACCCGTCCGAGCTCCTCCTCGACGATCACCTGATCCATGAAGGAGCCGCTCATGCCGCCGTACTCCTTCGGCACCGCCATCCCGTGGAGCCCGGCCTCGGTGAGGACGTCCCAGTACTGCTGGGGGAAGATCTTCTTGTCGTCCGCCTCGCGGAGAGCGACCTTGTCGATCCGCTGGTCGAAGACCTCGCGCACGAATGCGCGAAGCTCCTCCTGCTCGGCTGTGAACTCCAGTAGCACCTCTTCATCCCTCCTGTGGTTGCTCGTGGGTCGTGCTCACGCGAGTCGCTCTCTCCGCAGCACGATCCCCTCCGCTTCGCGGTCCCACGTGGTCGACGCCAGCGGGAGCGAGCGGAGCCTGTACTTCTGGACCTTCTGCGACTCCGTCCTGGGCAGCTCGTCGAGCACGTCGACGTAGCGCGGCACCATGAAGTAGGGGAGGCGCGGAATCAGCCACTCGACGAGCTCCCTGGGAGTGAGCTCGGAGCCGGGGACGAAGGCGACGATCGCCCGTACCTCGTCCTCCGTGTGCTCGGACGGCGCGGCGACGACTGCCGCCTCGAGCACCTCCTCGTGGGCGAGGATCTCCCGCTCGACCTCCATCGACGAGATGTTCTCGCCGCGGCGGCGCAGCGCATCCTTCGCGCGGTCGACGAAGGTGTAGCTCCCGTCCTCGTCGAGCCGCATGGCGTCGCCCGTGTGGAACCAGCCGTTCCGCCAGGCGCGCGCCGTCTCCTCCGGCATGCCGCGATAGCCGGCGTTGAGCGACCAGGGGCGCGTGTGCCGGATAACGAGCTCGCCGACCTCGCCGGTCGCAACCTCCCTGTCGTGCTCGTCGACGAGCCGAAGCTCGTAGTCCGCGCTCCAGGCGCGGCCGCACGACGTCGTGCTCGTGGGCGCGTAGCTACTCCTGATCGGGCACGTTCCCTCGGTGAGGCCGTACCCGGTGAAGATCTCGATGCCGAACCGCTCCGTGAAGGCCGTCGGATCGTCGACCATCGGGGTCACGATCGCGGTGCGGATCCCGTGGTCGCGATCCCCCGGGCCCGGTGGCTGCTTGAGGAGGAAGGTGGCCATCGCCCCGAGGATGGTGGCGTGGGTGACCCCGAACGCCTTCGCCTCGGCGAGGAACGTCTGCGTGCGAAAGCCGTCCGTGATCGCGACCGAGGCGCCGCGCTGGAGCATGCCGTAGATCGCCGAGGTGCCGGCGACGTGGAACATCGGGAGGCAGACGAAGAACCGGTCGTCGGAGCCCTGCGTCGGCAACAACCCGTCGGCGTAGGTGTGGTGATGGAGGTGCGGGCACATGACGGCCTTCGAGGGGCCGGTGGTGCCGGACGTGTAGATCAGGCATGCGGTGTCCCACACGTCGTGCGGCCTGCCGAGGACCGGACGTGGGCCGGGATCGTCGAGCACCTCGGCGGGGACGATCTCGACCCCGGTCGGCGCGCTCGTCACCTCGTCGAGGTCGCCGGTCACGATGATGCGCTCGAGCGACTCGAGCTCTCGTCCGCACAACCGCTCGACGAGCCGCGGGTGCGCGACCATCGTGCGGGCGCCCGAGACGTTCACCGTGTGCTCGAGGATGGCGCCGCGGTAGGCGGGGTTCAGGGGCGCGAACGTGGCACCCGCCGCGTTCGCCCCGAACCACGTGCGCAGGGCGTCGCGTCCGTTCGGGAGCCACGCAAGGACGTAGTCGCCCTCGCGCACGCCGAGCGCGCGAAGGCCGCGGGCCGTCGACCACGCCTGCGCCGCCGTCTCCGCGTAGGTCCAGCGCTCGTCGGCGAACAGGGCGAAGTCCTTGTCCGGCGTCGCGACGGCGCGCCGTTCGAGGAGGTCGGGAACGACGACCTCCACGGTCGGCGGGAAGCGGGGATCCGTCTGGCTGCTCATCGGTGGTGTCGCGTGATCCGGACGGGTCGCCCTGGCTTCTCAGGCCGCTGCGTCTCGCCCCCTCGCCCTACTTCGAGTGCTTCGCCATGTAGTCCGTCATCGCGGTGGTCATCTCGGCCAGGTAGGCCTGCTTGCCGGCCTTCGCGGCGTCGTACGAGTTGCGGGCGCGCGTGAGCTGATCCTGGAAGTGCGGCATCACGTACTTCGCGAAGAGCTCATGGTGGCGCTTCGCGGCCTCCCAGGTCGTCCACTCGTGGTGGAACTGGAGGAAGCAGCCGAATCCACCCGTGCCCTCGACGAAGGCCTCGATCTCCGCGATCGCGTCGTCCGGGGTGCCGATGATGACGGCCCGCGCGTTCTGCAGGAACTCGAGCCGCTCCTCGAACGTCCTTCCCTCGAGCGTGAAGGCCGGATGCGACGTGTTGTCGGCATAGTAGTCGAACCAGGTCATGAACCCGTGCTCGATGTCGGCGAACGCCTGCTCTCTTGTCTCGGCGAGGTGGACATGGCTCGTCAGGCGCCACTTCCGACGGTCGGCCACCTGGCCGAACTCGGCGGCGCGGCTCTCGAGGATCGACCAATGGTCGCGGAGCGCCTGCATGCCCTCGGGGCTCGTCGAGCCGAGCGAGAGGAGCCCGCCGCCGACCTTGCCCGCGAGTCGCGGCGCGACCTGGGAGGCCACGCCCGGAACCGCGATCTCGAAGCACGGGTCCGAGTAGGGCTTCAGCATCGACGTCGCGTTCACCAGCTCGTAGCGGTCGGTCTTCACCGACAGTGGCTCGTCGTTCGTGAGGAGATGCATGAGGACGTCGAAGTCCTCCTCGAACGCGTCGCGGAGGTCGCCCATATTGAGGCCGATCATCTTCGCATCGGACGCGAGCGAGCCGGGCCCGAGGGCGCACATCATGCGGCCGCGGGTGAGGTGATCGAGGAGGAGGAGCCGGTCCGCGACCCACAGGGGGTTGTGGTACGGCAGCGAGACTGCTCCCGTGCCGAGGCGGATCCGGCTGGTCTTCGCGGCGGCGTAGGCGATCATGATCTCGGGGGAGGTGATGTACTCGGTGCCGGCCGAGTGGTGCTCGCCGTACCAGACCTCGTCGTAGCCCAGTTGCTCGACGAGCACGGTCAGCTCGACGTCCTTGTGCAGCGCGTAGTTGGGGCTCTGCCCGATGTTGTGGATCGGGGCCACGAAGAGACCGAACTGGAGACGGGCCATGCGGTGTGTCCTTCCTTTCTCGTTCCTTGATGCGAGGCCGGCTTCGCGCTCAGCCCATCGTCATGACGCGGGGCAGCACCTGCTCCCCGAAGAGCTCCATCGACCGGATCGCCGTCGCGGGGTCCGGTCCGTCGTTCATCCGGAACCGCATCACGACGTAGTCGGCGTCGTACTCCTCCTGCATCCGTTGCAGCGACTCGACGCAGTCGTCCGGGCTGCCGATCACGAGCGTGTCGCGGAGGTTCTCGACGGTCACGTCCTCGCGGCTTCGGATCCGCGGGTCGTGGCTGAAGATGCCGTGGTCGTAGTAGAAGCGCATCTCGGTCGCGAAGTACGGGCCGAAGAGCCGTTCGGCTTCCTCCCGGCTCTCCGCGCAGAAGCCGTTGCGCATGATCACGATCTTGGGGTTCTCGACCCCGTTCGCGATCGCCGTCGACCTGAAGAGCTCGACCTGGCGCTTGAAGACCTCCTTGTCGAGCGGGAACGGCGCCACCGTCCAGGCGGTCGCGTAGGTGCCGCCCGCCTCGATCGCGCGGTCCATCTGCGCGCCGCACCAGGTGGTCGGGTGCGGGTCCTGGTAGGGCTTCGGCGTCAGGAAGACGTCGCGGTACGTGTAGTACTCGCCCTCGAAGGTGAAGGGCTCCTTAGACGTCCAGGCGGTCTTCACCACCTCCATCTGCTCGAGGAACCGCTTGAGCGGACGGCGCGGGTCGATGTTGAACATCTGCCAGTAGCCGGGGTGGTAGCCGGCCCCCGCGACCCAGGTGAACCGGCCTTTGGAGAGGTGGTCGACGAGCGCCGTCGTCTCGGCGACGTGCATCGGGTCCCACACGGTGAGGACGTTGGCGAACGTCGCGAGGCGCACGCGGCTCGTCCGCATCGCGAAGGCGCCGAGCAGGAGGAAGACGTCCGGGAAGAAGCACTCGGTGCGCATGTGCTGCTCGCCGACGAACAGCCCCTCGAACCCGGCCTTCTCGCCGGCTTCGGCCTCGCGGAACATCCATTCGTGGCAGGCCTGGACCGTCTCTCGGTCGGGCTCCGGGCGACCTTCCGGGCCGAACAGCCCGGGGACGAACACCCCTACCTTGAATGCGTCTAGGGAGTCCCGCATGACGAGCGTCACGCTCCTCTCTGTACCCGTCGTCGTGGTGAAGGAGACTCGTCTCCGGTTGCGACCTGCTTCTCGAGCTGCTCGAGCAGCGTCTTCATCCGCGCGATCGAGGCCAGCGGGCTGCGGTCGTCTGTACGGGACGGCGACTTTCGGATGCCGCCGAGCACGATCTCCGTGAACCCGTCGGCGACCTCCTCCGCCGTGAGCCGACCGCCCGGCACGTACCAGACGTGCATCCAGTTGATCATCCCGAAGATGGCGAACGTGACGACGTCGGCGTCGACGTCGACGAACGATCCGTCCTGCACACCGTCGATCACGATCAGCTCCACCTCGCGGTGGATGCCACGGCGCGAGCGGCGCTGCTCGATCGCGACGTCCTCGGGGAACTCGGTCTCGGCGCGCAGGAAGATCCGAGACAGGTGCGGATGCGTGTGGAAGCCACGGGTGAGGATGCGCATCGCCTCGCGGAGGCGCTGCTCCGGCGTCAGGTCTGCGCGCTCACGCAGATCGTGCAGCCACTCGCGGTACAGGCTGATGTAGCTCCCGAGGACGAGGCGGAGCAGATGCTCGCGGCTGCTCACGTGGTAGTAGAGCGCCGCACGACTGACACCGAGGTGGTCGGCGACGTCCTGGAGCGACGTGTTCGTCACCCCCCGGTCGGCGAACACCACACCGGCCCCCTCGATGATCTGCTGGAGCAGCAGCGTCCGCCGCCTTCCGCGCTCGCTGCGGGGGATGGGCGCGTCGGTGGCTGCAGCTGCCGCCTTCCCGGCTGTCGTCTTGCGCGATGTCGTCATGGCGCGATTCTGCCGACGCCCGAGGCCCGGCCCCATCCCGGCGTCGTCGCTGGCCTGGCGGCGGCTGCGATGCGGCACCGCATCGTCAGCGCGAGATGATCCGCCCACCGTTCACCTGGAGCACCTGTCCCGTGATGTACGAGGAGGCGTCGCTGACGAAGAAGGCGTAGGTGGGTGCGACGACGTCCGGAGACGGCACCGGGATCGGAGCCTCCGACTCCCAGGCGGCCGTCGTCAGCTTGATCATCTCGGGCGTCGCCGTCGCTCCGACGTGCCGGTAGATCGTCGTGTCCACGATGTGCGGCGACACGACGTTGGCCCGGATGTTGTAGCGGAGCATCTCCTTCGCGAGCGACATCGTGAAGCAGACGACGGCGCCCTGCGCGCCACCGTGGGTGACGCCGCCGAACACGCCCTCGTGGGCGGAGCCGCCGGCGATGTTGAGGATGGCACCGGACCGGCGAGGGATCATCAGCTTGACCGCCTCGTGGCAGCAGTACACCGTGCCCCAGACCTTGGTGTTCATCGTCGGGTACCAGTCCAGCTCGGGATCCTCGTCCTCGAAGAAGTTGAGGCGCGTCATGAAGTCCGGATTGCAGATGAGGATGTCGAGCCGTCCGTCCTGCTCGCGAGCGATCCGCGCGAAGAGGTCCTTGACGGCGTCGTGGCTCTGAACGTCCGCAGCGCCCGGTAGGTACGTGCCCGAGCCCGGGTCGCCGAGCTCGCCGATCGCACGCTCGACGCTCTCCGGACGCCGGCCGTTGACGTACACCGTCGCACCGTTCTGCGCGAGAAGTCGCGCTGCCTCGAGCCCCATGCCGCTCGTCGACCCCGTGATCAGCGCGACCTTGCCGGCGAGGTCGGGGAAGATCGCCGCCGGTCTGTCCGCGCCGCGTGCTGCCGATTCCACTCCACCGACCTCCTTCGATTCGTTCGCGGCGTGGCCGCGGCCTGCCTGTCCGATCGGCTCCGGCTCGCGAAGCCTCCCACCGACCTCGGCCGGTGGTGAACCACTATCGCAGTCCTGACATTGATGTCAAGTTGGATTGACATTGCCGTCGAGAGCGGCACCCGCGCCGGCGTCGCACGCGTCTCGGCCCGCGGCCAGTGAGTACCGGGTCGGGCTGACCGGGCCCGCTGGTGCCGGGCCCGGTCGCAGCGGTGTCACCGGGGCGGGGTCACTCGCCCCCGGCGCTCAGACGGTGACGCCGAGGCGCTCCATGCCGAGGCGGACGAGCTCCGCGCCGAGCTCTGGGGTGTGGTAGCCCCGTGTCTCCTCCTCCATGCCCTGCGGCTTGAGCCACGGAACGAGGAAGTGGATGATGATCTCGCGGCTGGAGAACCGCCACTTGCCGTCGGCCTCGCGGCGGTAGAGATCCTTGTACGAGGCCGCCGCCGAGATAGCGGTGCCGCCCGAGTCGGTGCCCGCGACGAAGGCGTCGCACTGCCCGGTGGCGGTGTCGCCGTCGATCGACAGGATCTGGTGCCCGGTCGTGAAGTGGTGCATCTCGAAGAACGCGTACTGGAAGGCGTCGAAGCCGTTCGCGATCGCCTCCTTGCCGATGAACTCGCCCCAGGCGCCACCGATGATGAACTTCGCGTCATCCGTCCAGCAGTCCATGAAGCGGTCCTTCTCGGCCTTGTCCATCCCATGGACGTAGTTGCAGGCCAGCTCCTGGATCGCGAGCTTCGTCTCGACCTCCGCCAGCCGCTCCTCGAGCGATCTCCCGTTGCTGCTCATTCGCGTCCTCCACTCCTCTCGCTTCGTTTCCGACCCCCGCGGGGCAGGCAGGGGTCGCCGTTCCACGCTGCGGCGGCCCTCACGGAACGTTGCCGCCGACCCCCTCGACGAGCCCCGTCCCGGGCACGCGAATGCCCAGGCGCTCGAGCCGCGGGATCACCTCGTCCCGGATGATGGGCAGGTCGTCGAGGTAGTTCACCATCGTGAAGGCGGTGCCGTCGAGGCCGTCGTCGCTGAGCTTCTTGAACGCCGCCGCGACCTCGTCCGGGCTGCCCTTGATCACCGGGATGCTCTGGCTCGAGACGACCTTCTCCCGGAGCATCGGCACCCACTCCGCGGGGATCGACTCCGAGCCCCTGATCGCCTCCTCCCACGCGTCCGCCACCGCCCAGTCGCCGTTCTCGGTGACGACGTGGCGGTAGTACTCGTCGGCGTCGGCGCTCGTCGGCCGGCACATCACCGTGCAGCTCGCGAAGAGGCCGATGTCGCGCCCGCCCTGCACCGCCCTGGCCGCGGCGGTCGCCTCAGCGACCGTCTCGAGATCGATCAGGTACATGAAGAGGAAGTCGGCATGCTCGGCGGCGAACTGCCGTCCGCGCGGCGACGAGCCGGCGCTGATGATCTTCGGCTTGCCGACCGGCAGCGGGTTGCCGTTCAGCCCCTTGAGGTCGAAGAAGCGGCCCTTGAAGTCGAACGGCTCCGACTCCGTCCACAGCCGCTTCACGATCGTGAGCCACTCCGTCGTGTAGTCGTACCGCGCGTCGTGGTCGAGCATCTCGACCCCGAAGAGCTCGAAGTCCGCCTGGTTGAAGCCCGAGACGACGTTGAGGCCAAACCGTCCGCCGCCGATGCGGTCGCAGGTGACGCACTGCTTCGCGGCCATCACCGGGTTGACGAAGGGGGCGTGCACCGTCCCGAAGACGGTGATCCGCTCGGTCGCCTGGAGGATGCCGGCGGCCCAGGTGAGCACCTCGAGCGCGTGGCCGTCGACCGGCGACTTCCCGCCGAAGCTCGACCAGATCCCGAACGGGAGCAGGAAGTCGAGCCTCGCCTCCTCGGCCAGCCGGGCCGCGGCGACGTTGTTCTCCCACGTCGAGTCCCAGCGCTCGGGCGCGAGCGTCTTCGTCAGTCCGCCCCACGCGTTCACAGCGAAGAGACCGAGCTTGAACGTGCTCGACGGTTTAGATGCCACCTTCTGTCCTCCTGAGATGCCTGCAGGTCCCGGCCATGATCTCCATGTTCGACGCTCATGTCAAGATTGGTTTACAGCCACGTCGAGGGCGATTGACAAGCACTCGCCGACGGGGTATTGCTACGCAGTCAGACGTCATCCATCGACCCGGGACATTGCATTGACGGACTCCACGCAGACCGCTCCGGCCGGTCCTGCCGCGGCGCGGCGGCCGCACCTCTCGATCGCCGACTTCTTCGGCAAGTACGGCGTCTTCGTCGTCTTCCTCGGGCTGATCGTGTTCTTCAGCGTGCACCCGACGAGCGGCGAGGCCTTCCGGACGTGGGAGAACGCGAAGACGATCTTCGGGCTGTCCGCGCCTCTCGCCGTGATGGCGCTGTCGCTGACGATCGTCCTCGTGATGCGCGACTTCGACCTCTCGATCGGCGCGACGATGGGCCTCGGCGGGGCGTTCGCGATCACCCTGATGTCGAAGCACGGCGTCGGCTGGGGGCTCGCGATCGCGCTCGGGCTGCTGATCGGGGCCGCGGTCGGGGCGTTCAACGGCACCCTGATCTCGTACCTTCGCGCGCCGTCGTTCGTGATCACCCTGGCCGTGACGACGGTGGTGTACGGCGTCGAGTTCGCGATCACGGGGCAGAAGACGATCTTCGAGGGGGTCGCGCCCGCCTACACCTGGCTCGGCCAGAACAGGCCGCTTCTCGACATCGCCGCCCAGGCGTGGGTTGCGCTCGCGCTCGCGATCCTCGTGTGGCTCCTGCTCGACCACACGGAGGTCGGGCGGTATATGTACGCGCTCGGCGGCAATCCCGAGGCTGCCCGGCTCGCCGGCATCCGCACGCGCGAGCTCAAGTTCCTCGGGTTCGTGATCGTCGGCCTCGGCGCGGCCTTCGCCGGGATCATCCTCACCTCGCAGGCCGGCGCCTCGAGCCCCACCCAGGGCGTCGCGTACCTGCTGCCGGCCTACGCGGCCGCGTTCCTCGGCTCGACGATGTTCCGCCCAGGCGAGTTCAACGTGCCCGGGACCGTCGTCGGCGTCCTCTTCCTGCAGGTGATCCAGACGGGCCTGAACATGCTCGGACTCAACACGAGCGTCGTCAACATCGTCCAGGGCAGCATCCTGATCGGGGCGGTGTTGGCCAGCCTCGTCGGGTCGAGACGCCGATGAGCGACCCGACAGGCGAGAAGGCGCCGGAGCCTGCGATTCCGGACGGGACGTCGGTGGGAGTTGCCGAGACGCCCTACTTCCTGGAGGGGATCCAGCTCCACAAGCAGTATCCCGGCGTCCTCGCCGTCGATCACGTCGACATCGGCATGCGGCCCGGCGAGGTGCTCGGGCTGGTCGGCAAGAACGGGGCCGGGAAAAGCACGACGATCAAGATGTTCGCGGGTGCGGTCGCCCCTGACGCGGGCGAGATCCGCCTCGACGGCAAGACGATCCACCTGCACGGGCCGCACCACGCCCACAGCCTCGGCCTCTCGTTCGTGCACCAGGAGCTCTCGGACGTGCCGAACCTGTCGGTCGCCGAGAACGTGATGCTGGGCCTCGGCTACCCCCGCCGCCTCGGTGCCTTCGTCAGCTGGCGACGGCTGCGGCAGCAGGCGGCCGAGGTGCTGGCGCGCATCGATGCCCCGATCCGGCCCGACGCGCTTGTCGGCTCGCTCAGCGTCGTCCAGCAGCGGCTCGTGATGATCGCCCACGCCCTCGCACGGGAGTCGCGCCTGCTCGTGCTCGACGAGCCGACCGCGTCGCTCACGAACGACGAGATCGAGCATCTCTTCGCCGTGGTCCGGTCGCTCGCGACGAACGGCGTGTCGGTCGTGTACGTCTCGCACCGGCTCGACGAGATCTTCGAGATCACGCAGCGGGTGGTCGTGATGCGGGATGCGCGTGTCGTCGCGAACGTCCCCACCGCCGAGCTCGACCGCCGCTCGCTGATCGCCCAGATCACCGGCACGACGAGCGGGCAGACCGCCGCCGAGCGCCGCGCTGCGAACGGCGTCGGGCCGCCCCCCGAGACCGACGTCCTGCTCGAGGTCGAGAACGTGACGTTGCCCGGCCTCGTCGACAGCGTCAGCTTCCAGCTTCGCGAGGGCGAGCTGCTCGGCATCGCGGGGCTGGTGGGCGCCGGTCGCACGGAGCTCGTGCGCCTGATCACGGGGGCCGACCGGCGTGCCTCGGGCCGGATCGCGATCCGCGGCCGCGACATCGGCTCGACCACGAGCAGCGCCCTCGACGCGGGGATCGTCCTCGTGCCCGAGGAGCGGCGGACGCAGGGGCTTGTGCTCGAGTTCAGCATCCGCAAGAACGTGACCCTGGCGACCCTGCCGCAGCACCGCCTCGCCGGCGTGCTGCCGAGCCCGTCGGTGACGCAGGAGCGGAAGACCGCGCACGCGATGATCGAGCGCCTGGCGATCCGCGCCAGCGGCTCGGAGCAGCCCGCCGGGTGGCTCTCGGGCGGCAACCAGCAGAAGGTCGTGCTCGCGAAGTGGCTGCGGCGCGGTGGGGACGTGTTCGTCCTCGACGAGCCGACGCTCGGGATCGACGTCGAGGCGAAGGAGGAGATCTACGACCTGATGGAGGCGCTCACCGCCGACGACAAGGGCGTCATCTTCATCTCGTCGGAGTTCCCCGAGCTCGTCGGGATCTGCAACCGCGTGATCGTCCTCCGGGAAGGGCGCATCGTCGGGCAGCTCGTCGGCGACGAGATCACCGAGAGCGGGATCCTCGACCTCTGCTACAGCCACGCCGCCGACGAGGCCGCGCCGGGCTGAGCGCCGCGGGGTCGGCCGTCCGGACCGCGCCCACGCGCGGTGGATCCAGGCTCAGACGTCGTAGAGGACGTGCAGAGGCGCCCAGCGGGCGTCGTTGCCGACCACCGAGAAGCGCGGAGGCTCGGCGTCGGGGTCGAGCCTCAGGCGCGGCAGGCGCGCGATCGTGCAGAGCACCGTCTCCTCGATCTCGGCGCGCCCGAGCGCCTGGCCGGGGCACGAGCGCTTCCCCTGGTTGAAGAGGAAGTGATCGCGGATGCCGTGCCGCTCCGGCCGGAACGCCTCCGCGTCCGGGAACCGCTCCGGATCGATGTTCGCCGATCCGGCGACCGCCACGATCGTCTCGCCCGCACGGATCAGCGCGCCACCGAGCTCGAAGTCCTCGAGGGCGACGCGAGGCGGCACGAACCCGGAGTGCAGCCGGAACACCTCCTCGACGAACAGCGACGCGTCGACAGTCCCCTCGGCGAGCCCGTCGCGGAGGTCGGGTCGCGAGGCGACGGTGTGGAGCGCGTTCCGGAT
>VGCB01000005.1 GCA_016870235.1 Actinomycetota bacterium
ACCGGCCGCTCCGTGCTCCTCTCGGGCAGCGGGCAGGTCGCGTTCGGGATCGCCGCCGCCGCGGTCACCTACGGCGTCGGCGCGCTTCTGGGCACCGCGGTCGGCTGACGCCTGCGATCATTGGAGGGTGGGAGGCTCCGTGGCCTGGCTCTCGATCGCGCCCGTGAAGGCGCTCGGCCTCGTGCACCCGGACGCGATCGATCTCGGCCCGCACGGCGTCTCCTCGGACCGGCGCTTCTTCCTCGTCGACGGCGACGGGCGCCTACTGAACGGCAAGCGCGTCGGTCGGCTGGTGCAGGTCCGTCCCACGTACGACGAGCGCGCAGAGACGCTGACCCTGGCGTTCCCGGACGGATCGACGGTGACGGCGGCGACGGACGGGGGCGACCCCGTCGTGGCGGAGCTGTACGGACGGTCGCTGCCCGCGCGGTCCGTCGGCGGCGAGCTGGCGGCGGCGCTCGAGGCGTTCGCCGGCGAGCCGCTGCAGCTCCTGCGGGTGGACGAGCCCGCCACCGCCGTCGACCGCGATCGCGCGGGCGCCGTCTCGCTCCTCTCGGTCGCGGCGCTCGAGACCCTCGCCGACCGGGCCGGGGTCGACGGGCCGGTCGACGCGCGGCGGTTTCGCATGCTCATCGGCGTCGCGGGCGTCGAGCCGCACGCAGAGGACGAGTGGATCGGGCGTCGCGTGCGGGTCGGCTCCGCGGTCGTCGTCCCGGCGGAGCCGGTCGGCCGCTGCGCGGTGACGACGCAGGATCCGGCGACCGGCGTCCCGGATCTCGACACGCTGCGGGTGATCGGCGACTACCGCCGCGACGTGCCGACGAACGAGCGGATCCCGTTCGGCGTCTGGGGACGGGTCGAGGAGCCCGGCCGCGTCGCCCTGGGCGACCGGATCGAGCTCGTCTAGTGCGGCGTCTCACAACGTTGGGCCGGAAACGATGGTTGTGAGACACCGCACTACCATGCTTGCTGCACGCCGGCCATGCCAGGACGGTGCGGAGACACCGGACGGGCGTGATCCTGAAGCGGTCGCAGCGCGTTTCACCCGGTTTCGGGTGCAACGCTACGAGAAGCCGCACGAGATCCGCGCGACGACCGACCCCGCGGCGACGACGAGCACGAGCACCGCCGCGACGAACCACAGCCAGGCGACGAGCGTGCTCGGTCGACGCTTGGGATCGAGCGGGGATCTCATCGGTCGCATTCTTCCTGATCTGCCGGGTGTTCCGTGTGCCGGTAGGTCGCCTTTCGAGCGCGTGCGGGCGACGGCCGTCTGAGCCTGGATCCACCGATTGGCGTGATCGCGGGTCGCCTGCCTGGCGAGCCTGGCAGGATGCACCGCCCGCGCCAATCGGTGGATCCAGGCTGAGCACGTCCGCCGGCGCGCTGCGCCGGTCCGATCGTGCCGCGCCGCCGCCGCTCCCGGTCCGGGGCCTCAATGACCCCCGGGCGCTGCCGAGGACGATCATCCAGGACATCCAGCTCGGGACGAAGCGAGCGGTCGAGGCCATGGATCACGGACGCACCGAGGTGCGCGTCGGGCGCCGGCGCCGTCCGCGACGAATCCAGTCCGTCGCGGCCGTGAGCCAGCAGAACGCCGCCTCCGCGGAGGAGGTTGCGGCCTCGGCGGAGGAGACGACGGCGTCGACGGAGCGTGTCTCCATGTCGGCGACGGATCTCGCCCGTGGCGCCACCGACCTGGCGTCGCTCGCCTCGCGGTTCGACATCGGCTGACGGGCCGACCTCTCCATGGGCAACGCAGGCGATCCTGCGTTGCCCGTGAATCGCCGCGTCGTCAGGTGCGCCTGCGACCATGGGCGCGTCATCACACCTCCAGGAGGCAATGTGCCAGCGAAGTTCGTTCTCAAGAAAGGCGCGACCGGGAAGTTCCGCTTCACGCTCGTGGCGACGAACGGCCAGGTCGTGGCCACGAGCCAGGCGTACGAGACGAAGCGCGCCGCCCTCAGCGGCATCGCTTCGGTGCAGAAGATCGCCGGCGGTGCGCCGGTCGACGATCTCAGCGCACCGGCTCCGAAGGCCGCTCCCGCGAAGCCTGCGGCGAAGAAGCCTGCAGCCGCGGCTGCGGCGAAGAAGCCGGCCGCACGCAAGCCGGCTGCTCGCAAGCCGGCCGCCAAGAAGCCGGCCGCGAAGAAGCCGGCCGCCAAGAAGCCGGCCCCGCGAAGGTAGTCGCGAGCGGGGCCGCCGACCGCGGCGGCCCCGCGACTCCGCCCGCTGGCCCGCCCGTCCGCCGCGTCAGCTCGTCGCCAGGGCGATGCCGACGAGCGTCGGCAGCACGATCCAGACGCCGATCGTGAGCACGATCGCGACGAACGCGAACGTGCGGGACTGATCCCGCGGCGGCCGCCGGCACGACCCCATCGTCTCCCAGAGGCGCTTCATCGGCTCGGCCGCCGTCAGTCTGATCCGCCGGCTCGCCATCGCGGTGCCGCGCAGGGTGATCCACGAGATCCCGACCCCGATCAGCGCGCCCGCCAGGCCGACGAGAAGAGCAACCCACCACGTCGAGAACGCGAAGCCGTCCGCGGCACGGAAGACGGTCGCGAGCAGCGGCAGGGCGAGGCCGCCGAGCACGAACGACGGCACGCCGATCGACCTCCGCTTGAAGATCTCGCGCATGCCCTCGGCCTCCAGGCGCGCGCGGCGCAGCATGCGCCGCTCGGGCGTCCGGGGCACCGTCTGCATCTCGCGGAGCCAGTAGAGGTTCCGCATCTCGGTGGCGGCGTCGCGCAGGTAGGAGACGACGATGTAGCGCGCGACGAGCTGCACGCCCCAGCGCATGAGGGTCTTGAACGGGCCGAGCGACGAGCCCACGCGCGAGCCGTGATAGCCGTTCCGGCCGAGCGTCTCCAGGGAGGCGACGGCGCGACGGTGATCCGCCTCGAACCGGTCGGGCGCGTGCAGCGCATCGGTACGTGCGAGCTCGATCAGCATCTCGCGCTCGCGCGGCGAGTTGACGTGGAGCTCGTCGAGGAAGCCGGCGATCGCGTCGTCGTCCCCCGCGAGCAGCTCGAGGCGCTCGATCGGGTTCTCGACCTCGCCGTCGCCCCGGGATGCGGGAAGGTGGAGATCGGTCACGCCAGGGCGGATCGTACTGCGCCGGTGGCGTGCGCTCGCGGCGATGCACGGTAGGAGATCGACCTCCGATCGCCGCTGGTAGGCTCATGGGAATGGGCGGCCTGGGGCTCTATCTGATCCTGCTCGTTCCGACTCTCGTGCTCGGCCTCGCCGTGCAGGGCTGGTTGCGGAAGACGGTCGCGACGTACGCGCAGGTCGGCACGGGAAGCGGCCTCACCGGCGCGCAGGTCGCACGGACGATCCTCGACCGCAACGGCCTTCACGACGTGCCGGTCGAGCCGTCGCCCGGCGGCCCGCTCTCCGACCACTACGACCCGCGAACGCGTTCGGTCCACCTGTCGCAGGGGGTCTACGACGCCTCGTCGGTCGCCGCTGCGGCGATCGGGGCGCACGAGGTCGGGCACGCGATCCAGCACGCCCGGGCCTACGGGCCGTTCCGCGCCCGCGCGGCGATGTGGCCGGCAGTCGCGTTCGCGTCGCAGGCGTGGCTCTTCCTGCTGCTGATCGGCGCCGTCATGAACGCGATCGGCCTGATCCAGGTGGCGATCGCCCTGTACGCCGTCGTCGTCGTCTTCCAGCTCGTCACGCTTCCCGTCGAGTTCGACGCCTCGAAGCGCGCGATGGTGCACGTGCGCGAGCTCGGCCTCGTCACCGAGGGCGAGCGCGGCGGGGCGCGCAAGGTGCTGAACGCGGCCGCGATGACGTACGTCGCGGCGGCGCTCGCGGCGCTCACCCAGCTCCTGTACTTCGTGCTGGCGTACCTCGGCAACAGGAACTGATCCCATGAACGGTCGCGGGACGGGGGCACGGTGAGAGCCGTGCTGCTCGCCCTGCGTGCGGGCGCAGTCGTGGTCGCCTTCGGGTTCTTCGCCTCGCTGCTCGTCGACGGCTCGCCACGGGCCGAGCCCGCGAGCGGCGGGCGGACGATCCAGGCGACGAAGGCCCCCGCGACGAAGAAGGGGCCGCGCGGGCCGCTCTACGGCCGCGCCGGCGTCGCGGGTGAGGTGATCTCGTTCGTAGCCGTCGGCGACATCGTCATGGGGACGGGAACCAGGCTGCCTCCGAAGGACGGTCGCACGTTCTTCGAGGACGTGGGCCCCGACCTCGCGGGGGACGTCGTGATCGGGAACCTCGAGGGGACGCTTTCCCGCGGCGGCTCCTCCAAGTGCGGCGCCGGCAGCTCGAACTGCTTCGCGTTCCAGTCGCCGCCACGGTACGCGCGCCATCTCGTCGATGCCGGCTTCACGATCGTCAGCCTCGCGAACAACCACACCTTCGACTACGGCCGAGGCGGGATGCAGCAGACGATCGCGGCGCTCGACGCGGTCGGGCTCCCGCACACCGGACGGCCAGGGCAGATCACGACGCTCACCGTCAACGGCGTGCGAATCAACGTCGTCGGTTTCGCCCCCTATCCGTGGGCGCAGAGCCTCACCGACATCTCGGGTGCAGCGCGCCTCGTGCGCAAGGCCGACGAGACGAGCGCCCTCGTCGTCGTCGTCTTCCACGGTGGCGCCGAGGGGGCGAGCCAGCAGCACGTGCGCCCCGGGACCGAGATGTTCCTCGGCGAGAACCGCGGCGATCTGAAGCGCTTCGCACGGGCGGTGATCGACGCCGGCGCCGACCTCGTCGTCGGTAGCGGCCCGCACGTGCTGCGCGGGATGGAGTGGTACAAGGATCGGCTGATCGCCTACTCGCTCGGGGACTTCGGCGGGTACGACGTCTTCTCGATGGGCGGGCCGCTCTCGATCAGCGCCATCCTCCGGGTCGAGATTCGAGGCGACGGGACGTTCGAGTCGGGGATGGTCGTCCCGACGATCATGGTCGGAAAGGGGATCCCGGCGCGCGACCCCACCGAGCAGGCCCACGAGATCCTCCGCTCCCTCTCCCGCGAGGACTTCGGCGAGAACGCCGTGCGAATCTCGCCGGCCGGGCTGATCCCGAAGGGGTAGATACTCGCACTCCCGGATCCTGAAGCCAGGGGAACGGGGTTCCCCTAGGGAACCCCTCCTGCATTTGTGTCGTGCATCTGCCTTTTCCGCGTCTGGCTTCAGCCAGACGCGAACCAACGGACGCCGTAGCTAACCAAGGAGCCCAGAAGCACACCGACGCCCGATCCCGTGCAGATCTCTCTGTCCCTGCGGACGCGTCTGGCTGAAGCCAGACGCGGAGGCTGTGGGGCACGGTGCCAGACTCGAGCGCGAGGGAGGGGTCCCAGGGAGCCGCAGGTTCCCGGCTTCAGGATCCGGGTGTGCGCGCGTCTGCTACCTCGCGTCCCTCGCCCAGCAGACGCGCGCACACCCGGCAAACCAACACAGCCCGGCTTCAGGATCCGTTGCTCCGCGGGTCCGGTACCTGGTCGAGCAACCACCACCGGATCCGCGGAGCAACGGCAAACAAGAACAGCGCGCCTGCTGCAGCCGTGAACGCCACTCGAGCAGGCGCGCAAGCCCGCGGCAGCGAAGACGTCACGCCTTCGCCGCTGCGCCTCCGGCCTTCTCCTTCTTCGGCCCGTTCTGCGTGATGAAGCGCTCGACCAGCTCGCGCGCCTCGTCGTCGCGGATCTGCTTCGGCGGCGACTTCATCAGGTACGAGCTCGGCGCCTCGAGCGCGCCCGAGATGCCGTTGTTGATCGCGAGCTTCGCGAGTCGCACGGCGTCGATCACGATCCCGGCGGAGTTCGGCGAGTCCCACACCTCGAGCTTGAGCTCGACGTTGAGCGGCACGTCGCCGAACGACGAGCCCTCCATCCGGATGTACGCCCACTTGCGGTCGGTCAGCCACGGCACGAAGTCCGAGGGGCCGACGTGCACGTTGTCGGCGCCGATGTCGTAGTCGAGCATCGACGTCACCGCGTTCGTCTTCGAGATCTTCTTCGACTCGAGCCGCTCGCGCTCGAGCATGTTGCGGAAGTCGGAGTTGCCGCCGACGTTCAGCTGCATGGTGCGGTCGAGGTGGACGCCGCGGTCGCCGAACAGCGTCGTCAGCACGCGGTGCGTGATCGTGGCGCCGACCTGCGACTTGATGTCGTCGCCGATGATCGGCACCCCCGCCTGCTCGAAGCGTCGCTGCCAGTACGGCTCGCGGGCGATGAAGACGGGCATGCAGTTCACCATCGCGCAGCCGGCCGCGAGGATCTGCTCCGCGTACCACTTGGTCGCAGTCTCCGAGCCGACCGGCAGGTAGTTGACGACGACGTCGGCGCCGGTGTCCTTGAGGATGCCGACGACGTCGTCGGTCTCGCCCGGTGCCTTCTCGACGATCTCGGCGAGGTACTTGCCGATCCCGTCGTGCGTCATCCCGCGGGAGACCCTGATGCCGGTCTTCGGCACCTCGGAGAACTTGATCGTGTCGTTCGGGTGGGCCCAGATCGCGTCGGCGAGATCGACGCCGACCTTGCCCTTGACGACGTCGAAGGCGGCGACGAACTCGATGTCCGAGATGTGATAGCCGCCAAGGTTGACGTGCATGAGCCCGGGCACCTCGTGGTCGTCGGCGGCGCTCTTGTAGTACTCGACGCCCTGGAGGAGCGAGTTGGCGCAGTTGCCGACGCCGATGATCGCCACGCGGACCTTGTCCTTCTTGCGGGCTCCGCCGTTCTTCGAGCCGTTGCTGGTGGCCATGGTGTCCTTTCCGCGGCCTGCCGGCCGTCGTCGGTTCGATGCAAAGGGAACGCCGAGGCCCTCCGCGAGCGAGCGGAGGACGGCGTCGTTGAAGGTGTCGCCGGAACGTGCTGCGACGGACTTGATCGCGCCCCTGAGCTCCTCCGGCATGCGAAGGAGGATGACGGGGCTCGACCCGGGAAGCGGGCTCCGGCGCCCGGTCGGCTCGTAGGCGATGCCGAACGAATCTGCTAGCAGTCCGACCGCGACGTCGTTGAGCGACGCCTCACGGCGGGCGGTCTCCCGAACGAGAGCCTCCTTGAGAGAGGCTGGAGCGCGAACGAGAACGCCTCTTCTGATCGATCTGCTAGCGGTCAAACTGCTAGCAGTCTACACGCTCAGTTGATGACGCACTGCGGGTCGTCGCCGAGCACCCGCCGTTGCTCCTCGTTCGCCTGCTGATCCTTGACCGGGTCGTAGGGCCCGGGCGCCGGGCCTTCCCAGAAGATGTCAGGCGTAACACTCGGCCCGATCACGGTCGCGCGGTAGCGCCTTCCCTTTCCCGGCGCACCGCGATGAGGGTAGAAGCCGTAACAGAAGCCGCCTGTCGGCCTGTGGGTGAGGAAGCTGTTCTCTCGCTTCCAGCCGGGACCGTACGATGAGTCGAGCGTGTCCACGTAGATGTTCCGGCCGTAGGTGTCGAGCGGTACGCCGAGGTCGTCGGAGCGGAAGCCGTACACGCCCCGTCCCCGGTACCTGAAGGTGCCCCACAGATGGTCGAAGCGGCCGCGGTAGGCCCAGTCGGTCTTGATCGTCAACACGGCGATGGGCCCGGACCAGTGGGAGAGCCGGAGCTCGCGAACGGCGCGAACCGGCGTCGGTGGCACGCCGTAGTTGGGCAGAGCCCGCTGCCAGGCCTGCAGCGCCCAGTGGCTCCCGTTCGGATGTGTGCAGGCGAGGACGAACCACGGCAGGCGCGGTCCCCGGTAGGGCCCGCAGACGTTCGGGCCGATGCGACGCCTGCCCGAGCTCGAGTAGCGAAACGTGAACTTCACCTGTGGCGTCGTCCGGGACGGATGGCGCGCGTTGATCGCGCCACTCGCGACGACCGTCTTCAGCGAGCCGTCGGCGGTGCGCCAGCGCACCCAGGCCCGTCCGGAGCTGTCGACATCGAGGCGGACATTCGTCGCGTTGCGGCCGACGATCTCGGACGCGTCGGCCGGCCGGGCGGCGACGCCGAGCGCGACGCCGACCGCGATCGCGGCCGCGAGCATCGCTCGTCTCGCCTGGGGAGGGCGGCGCATCGCCCGATTGTCCCACGGTGAGCGCGACCGTCGCGGGCGTCAGTTGATCTTGCACCGCCCGTCGCCCGCGAGAAGCCGGCGTTGCTCGGCGTTCGCCGCCTCGTCGCGTCCTTGGTCGTAGGGCCCGGGCGCCGCCCCTTCCCACATCACGTCGGGCGTGACTCCGGGGCCGATCACCGTCGCGCGGTAACGCCTGCCCTTGCCGGGCGGCCGGCCGTGGGGGCAGAAGCCGTAGCAGAACGCCCCGCTCGGCTCGTGGGTGAGGAAGCTGTTCTCGCGCCTCCAGCCGCCTCCGTAGGAGGAGTCGAGCGTGTCGACGAACACGTTCCGGCCGTAGGTGTCGAGCGGTACGCCGCGCCGTGTCCACGAGAAGCCGTAGACCCCCTGTCCGCGGTACGTGAAGCGTCCCCACAGATGGTCGAACCTCCCGCGGTACGCCCAGTCCGTCCAGATTTCGAGGACGCCGACGTCTCCCGTCCAGTGCGAGAGGCGGAGCTCCCACACGGCGCGGTCGCCGCTCGCGTCGTGGCCGTAGTTCGGCAGCATCCGCTGCCAGGACTGCAGCGCCCAGTGGCTCCCATCCGGGTGCGTGCAGGCGATCACGAGCCAGGCGAGTGGTGGCCCGGAGTACGGCCGGCAGACGTTCGGCCCGACCGGTTGCTCGCGGAAGACGAGCCTGAAACGAACCTGTGGCGTCGAGCGGCTCGGCGGCCGCGCGTCCACGGCGCCGCTTGCCGTCACCGTCGTCGCTGCGCCCCCGGACCGGAAGCGGATCGTGGCGACGCCCGAGCGATCGACCGTGGCGCTCGCTCTCACGCTCGGCCACGCGATCGTCGCTCAGACGGCCACCGCGTCCGAGATCGTCGGCCGGAACGCGCCGGAGCCAACGGCGGGAAGGCTGGGCTATCGGGGTCACGATGCCGTCGACCTCTCGCGGACGGAGACGTTCGAGCGCGTCGCGGCGATCCTCTGGACAGGGACTGCCGCCGACGCGGCGTGGCTCTTCCCGGCCGCGGCGTCGCGGCGCGCGAGTCGGCGCCGGGGGCCGTTCGCCGACCGGATCGTCGACGCACTCGTGGCGCAGCGGTCGCGCCTTCCCTTGACCCTGTCGGAACCGGATCCGGCGACGTTGCAGGCGGCCGGCCGGTCGGTGATCGACCTGTTCGGGGCGGTGGGGGCCTCCGGTGCGGGCACGCTTGCCGAGCGGCTGGCGCGCCCGGAACACCCTGACGGGCGATGGCGTGCTCGCCTCCTCCCCGGTACGCTGGCGCGGCATGGCGTCGCGCAGGTTGCTCTCGATCCTGGTCGTGGTCGCCCTCGTCGCGTTCGCTTCGCTTGCAGGCATGTTCGGGCTGCCCCGGTCGGACGCCGCGACTGCTGCGATGGTGCAGTGCGGTCCGATTGGACGCGCGACGTCGCCGGCCGCCACGGTCGGCGCGGCGCGGTGGCGGATCGGAGGCACGGAGTCCGATCAGTGGTACCTCTTTGCGAGCTCTGGCGGTGCCTGTCACGCGGCGCTGCGCATGCGGGCGGAGCTGACCCGGATGATCGCGAGCGACGGCGCCGTCGTGCGTCTCGGCTTCGGCATCGACGACTGGCGTTGTGTCGCCTCGCGGGAGGTGAGGCAGGGAGGCTGCACGCTCGGCACGGGCTCGGCCGCCTCCCACGTGATCGCGCTTGCGGCGAACGAGGTCGGCCGGGTCATCGCCCAGGGGCTTGCCGACGGGAAGATCGAGCCGACTCTGCTCGCTCCGAGCCGCGGCGGCGGAGCACCGAGCCCGACGTCGGAGCGCGAGTACCGTGGCGCGGAGGCGCAGCGCTGCTCGGCGGTGTCCGGCAAGCAGTGGCGGTTCCCGTCAACGCGCCCGGCCGGCTACCGCTCGCGGTCGTTTCCCTCGGGGGAGACCGGGATCGCTGGCGGGTGTACGCCCTCGGAGGCTTCCCCTGCAGTCAGGCGCATGGGTGGGTGGTGGACGTCTCACGCGCGGTCGTCCGGCCTCCGGGCCTCGGGATGGGAGGCGTGCGGACGGGCGACGACCAGTGGTCGTGCCTGACCGGCGGCCGGATGCTCGTCGGCCTCTGCATCCGGTCGACGACTCCGCGTGGACCGCTCGACTTCAGGGGATTCGTCGTCTTCCCCGACGTCGACGAGGGCGCGTTGCCGTTCTCGCCGGTGTCGTTCGAGAAGGTGCTGCTGCCGATGGTCTCGTTCAACGCGGAGCACGAGCGGCAGTACGTGGAGGCGCGCATCTGCGGCAACGCGGAGGTCCCCTCGGCGCGGTGGACGGTGGGGACGAGGAGCGGCATCGGCTGGGCGTACGGCGTCAAGGGAGCGAGCCTCTGCAGTCTTGCCCGCGCCGAGCTGCGGCGCCTCGCCGAGTGGGCGGTGGCGCCGGTGCCCGGCGGGCGGCTCGCGGGCGTGAACGGCGTCTGGGAGTGCTACGGGTTCGAGTCGGGAACGGCGTGCTACGAGGACAGTCTCCGCATCGTCGCCGTGCCCTACCTGACGCATCTCTCCCAGGCTGCGCGTGACCAGCTCGTGAGGATCGCGCTGCTGCGCGGGTGAGGAGGCCGGAGGCCCCGGGGCCGGCGTGTTCGAGGCGGTCGGTGCTGACGAGGGGAACGCTCGGCGAGCAGGCGAGGGACGGGGCGCTGATCCGCCGCCAGGCCAGCTTCGTCGACGGCTCGGGCACGCGCGCCCGACCGGAGCCGGAGCGAAGGACGTTCCTCGACGGGATCCGTACCGTGGCCGACGCGCAGTTCGGCGGCCGGATCGAGCGGACGTACCTGACGATCCTCCGCGTCGCGCGACGACCGACGATCGACGTTACGGAGCGCTGAGCGTCTCTCCGAGCCCGGCGGGAGGAGGCCCTCGTCACCCGGCTCGAGCTCGACGCCACCGAGACGATGAGAACACAAGAAGGAACCTCAGCTCCTTCCCTCGTGAGCCGCGGGTTCGGAACTGCCGTTGGCCGGGAAGGAGCCTACGCCGCGTCCTGCGCGAGCTCGCGGAGCTGCCGGCGCACGAAGAGGATCCGCTGTGCCACCGTCAGCCAGGCGACGGCCGCCAGCGCGTAGATCGGCCACTCCAGCCAACCCCAGGGCGCAAGACCCAGCCCGATCGAGATCAGGACGACCCGCTCGACGCGCGAGCCGAAGCCGACGTCGCCGCGCAGTCCTAGCGCCTCCGCCTTGGCGCGCGTGTAGGAGACGAGGAACGAGCCGGCGACGGCGAGCGAGGCGACGACGACTCCGGTCTCGTTGCCGTCCTTCATGAACGCGAGCCCGATCGCCGCGAGCACCACCGCCTCACCGACGCGGTCGAACGACGAGTCGAGGAACGCGCCGAACACCGTCCCCTTGCTCGCGGCTCGCGCGAGCGCGCCGTCGAGGATGTCCGCCACCGACCCCGCCACGAAGAGGATGCCTCCGAGCCAGAAGTAGAGCTTCGGGTTCCGCTCCTCGAACCCGACGAGCACCGCGCCCGCGATGCAGAGCGCGACGCCGGCGAGCGTGAGCATGTCGGGCGTCAGCTTCGTCCGGGCGACGCTCCGCATCGAGCGCTGGAGGATCTCGCGCGCGGCCTGCGTGTACTCCTGCTTGACCCGGTCGAACTGGTTGACCCGGGGCTCCTCCCGGCCTGCGGTCACGCGCGGGCAGGCTCGAAGCGTCGGAAGCCGCGCTCGCGAAGCAGAAGATGGTCGCAGGCGACCGCGAGCGCGACCCCGGCCGCGCAGTCGAGCCAGTAGTGATTCCCGGTTCCCATGACGGAGAACCAGACCCAGGCCGGCCACGCGAGCCAGATCGCCTTCGCCGCGCGGCTCGTGCACACGGACGCCATTACGACGCCGACGATGAACGCGCTCATCGAGTGGAGGCTCGGCATCGCCGCGAACGGGTTCGCGAGCAGCCCGAGGCTCTGATGCGTGATGTCCGAGTACGCGGCGAGCGTGTCGTTGAAGCCCCACTCGGGGAAGAAGCGCGGCGGCGCCGTCGGCATCACGATGTAGCCGACGAGCCCGGCGAGGTTGGCGATCACGAGCCAGTTGCGGAAGCCCGCGAACCGGCCGTGGTGGCGGAAGTACACCCAGAGGAGGCTCAGGCCGACGACCGCGAACTGCGACAGCCAGTACGTGTACGAGGTCGCCTCGATCAGGACTCTCGAGCTCTCGACGAGGCGCTGGAGCGCCGGCTCGAACAGCAGGCCCAGCTCCCGCTGGAGATCGATCACCAGCTGGCCGTTGCGGAACGCCTCGTCCGCGCTGCGGTCGGCGGCGCCGCGAGCGACCTGGTAGACGCCGTAGAAGCCGAGCCAGATCGCAACTTGCAGGGCAAGGTGATTCCACCCGCGGGGTAGTCGCCTCCCGACCACGCGTCGATTGTAGTACCTCGAAGGGAGTACGCCTGCCCAGCCGGCCGCGGGCGCGCGCTCCTTCAACGCCCCCGCGTCTGGCTTCAGCCAGACGCGGCGATCTCCTGCCGGCCGCGTCGCTGTCTCGGCGAGCGAACGCCGACGAGGGGTGGGCAGTCGTCTGGCTGAGGCCAGACGCGGGGCGGGGAGAGGGCTCAGCCGCCGATGTACGACATCTCGATCCGGGGCAGCGCGCTCGTGCGCTCCGAGCGGATCTCGGAGTAGCGGTCGTCGCGGGCGCGCCATACGCCTCCGATCGTCTCCCGCAGCTCGCCGTCGGTCGCGCCCGAGCGCAGCATTGCCCTCAGGTCGGTGCCCTTGACGGCGAAGAGGCAGGTGTAGAGCTTCCCCTCGGCGGAGATCCGGCTGCGCGTGCAGTCACCGCAGAAGGGCTGCGTGACCGAGGAGATCACGCCGATCTCGCCCGACCCGTCGGCGTAGCGCCACCGCCGCGCGACCTCGCCGCGGTACTGCGCCTCTGCCGGCTCGATCGGGAACGCCTCGTTGACGATGCGGACGATCTCGGCGGCGGGGACGACGTCGTCCAGCCGCCAGCCGTTCGTGGCGCCGACGTCCATGAACTCGATGTAGCGGACGACGACGCCCGTGCCGCGGAAGTGTCGCGCGAGGTCGACGATCGCGTCCTCGTTGACGCCGCGCTTGACGACGGCGTTGACCTTGACCGGCAGGCCTGCGGCCCGCGCCGCCTCGACGCCCTCGAGCACGCGCTCGACCGGGAAGTCGACGTCGTTCATCGCCCGGAACACGTCGTCGTCGAGCGCGTCGAGGCTGACCGTGATCCGGGTCAGCCCCGCCTCCGCGAGCGCTGCCGCCTTCTGCGCCAGAAGCGCCCCGTTGGTCGTCAGCGTCAGGTCGACGCCGAGCGGCGCGAGCAGGCGAATCAGCTCCTCGAGGTCGCGTCGCAGGAGCGGCTCGCCGCCCGTGATCCGGAGCTTCTCCACTCCCTGGTCGACGAAGATCCGCGCGACGCGGGCGATCTCCTCGAAGGTGAGGAGCTCACGGCGATCCATGAACCGGTAGTCGCGCCCGAACACCTCCTTGGGCATGCAGTAGGTGCAGCGGAAGTTGCAGCGGTCGGTGACGGAGATCCGCAGGTCGCGGAGCGGCCGGTTGCGTGTGTCGAGTAGCGCCACATACCCAGCGTAGACAAATGGAGTCCGGTGCCCGGCCCCGTGTACCGTGCCGCGGTGCCGCGCACGGCGCCCGTCCTGCTCCTCGTCCTCGTGACCGCCGTCTGGGGCTACACGTTCGTGCCGGTCCAGGAGGCCGTCGCCGTGTACCCGCTCTTCGCGTTCCTCGCCGTCCGGTTCGCCATCTCCACCGTCGTCACGGCCCCCTTCGCCTTCCGTCCGCTGCTGCAGATGCCGGTGTCGGGCGTCTTCGCCGGGCTCGGCTCCGGCGTCCTCCTCGGGCTCGCCTACGGGCTGCAGACCGCCGGTCTCGAGCTGACCACCGTCTCCAGCACCGGGTTCATCACCGGCCTCTACGTCGTGCTGACGCCGCTGATCGCGCTCGCGCTCTTCCGGACGCCGGTGCCGGCGGTGGCCTGGGCGGGAGTCGCCCTGTCGCTCGCCGGGCTGGCGCTCCTCAACGGGGTGCCCGGCGGCTCGACGGCCGGGAACGCGCTCGTGCTCGGCAACGCGGTCGCGCAGTCGTTCCAGATCGCCCTGATGGAGCGGTTCGCCCCGCGGTACGACGCCCGGGCGCTCACCTTCCTGCAGATGGCGGTGGCGGCGGTCGGGTTCCTGATCGTCGCGCTTGCACTCGGCGATCTCTCCGTCCCGCGCGGGGCGTCGGTCTGGTACGCGCTCGTGGTCACGGCCGTCTTCGCGGGCGCGCTCGGCTACCTCGTCGCCACCTGGGTGCAGGCCCGGACGACTGCGGCGCGGGCCGCGCTCGTCTTCACGCTGGAGGCACCGTTCGCGGCGCTCTTCGGCGTCTTGCTCGTGGGCGAGCGACTCGGGCCGTGGGGATGGCTCGGCTGCGGCGTCATGCTGAGCGGCATCCTCCTCGCCGAGCCCGCGGCCTCCTCGACGCTTCGCCGGCTCGCCCGGGAGCGGACCCGTCCGTGACCGCCGTCCTCCTCTCCCTCGCGGCGGCCGTCTGCTTCGGGCTGATGCCGGTGCTCGTGCGCTTCGCGTTCGCCGCGTTCGCCGCGTCCGCGCCGGCCGTGCTCGGGACGCTCGTGATGCAGGCGTCGGCGTTCGTCCTCGTCGCCCTCGCCGCGCTCGCGCAGGGAGGCGTCACGCTCGACGGCATCCTCCCGTTCGTGCTCGCCGGGCTGATCGCTCCGGGCGTCTCGCAGATCTTCATCACGCTCGGCATCCGCGACGCCGGCTCCTCGCGCGCGTCGGTCGCCTTTGGGATGGCCCCGCTCTTCGCGGTCGCGATCGCGATGATCTTCCTCGCCGAGCGGCCGGGTGCGGCGACGCTCATCGGTGCCGTTCTCGTGGTCGCGGGGGGAGTCGCGCTGGCGGTCGAGCGCGACCGGCCGGAGCACGTGCGCTGGATCGGGATCGCCTTCGCGCTCGTGGGAGCGCTGCTCTTCGCGATCCGCGACAACCTCGTCCGGCACGTCTCGCTCGACACCGAGGTGCCGGCTCTCACGGGCGCCGCCGCCACCATCGCCGCGGCGATGGCGCTGACGGCTGCCGTCGCGCTCGCGCGAGGCGAGATGCGCGCGATCCCTCGAGGCGTCGTCCGCTGGGCGCTGCCCGGCGCGGCCGTCGGCGTCGCGTACGTCGCGTTCTTCGAAGCGCTCTACCGGGGAAAGGTGAGCGTCGTCGCGCCGATCCTGGGCACGGAGTCGTTCTTCGGCGTCCTCTTCTCGGCGCTGCTCCTCGGCAGCTCGGAGAGGATCACCCGGCGCCTCGTCGCGGGTGCGGTGCTCGTCGTCGCCGGCGGCGTGCTGATCGGGATCTTCAGATAGCCGTCCTCGAGGCGACCCGGCATCGGAACGAATCCGGATCGACGGACGGGGAGCGGGAGAGCTCGTTCAGGTCCGAGAGCGCCCCGGAGGATCTCCTCGGAATCGCCCGCGATCGTGATCTCGATGCCCACCGTCGCGTCTCGCGAGCCACTGAGCACTGCGGTGCCGCAGCCGACGAGGTAGAGCGTCTCGCGCCCGGCAGCGAGGCCGACGAGCCCCTTCTCCATCACGTCACCGCCCGGTAGCGCCTCGAGAGCGGACGTCAGGGGAACACCGTAACGGGAGCCGACGTTCCCACCCTTTGCGATACCTGATACGATTACACTCAACTTTTATTGAGCGTATTCGACTCAACTTCGAAGAGCGACGGAAGGAGCACGCAGGCATGGCAAAGACCATCGGCATCGATCTCGGGACGACGAACAGCTGCATGGCCGTCCTCGAGGGCGGCGAGCCGACCGTGATCCCGAACGCGGAGGGCGGCCGCACGACGCCGTCGGTCGTCGCGTTCGCGAAGGACGGGCAGCGGCTCGTCGGCGCGCCCGCGCGCCGCCAGCAGGTCACGAACCCGCAGAACACGATCTTCTCGATCAAGCGGTTCGTCGGCCGCAAGTGGGACGAGGTCTCCGAGGAGATGACGATCGTCCCCTACGACGTCGCGAAGGGCGAAAACGGCGACGCGCGCGTCGAGGTCGAGGGCAAGCAGTACGCGCCGCCCGAGATCAGCGCCATGATCCTGCAGAAGCTGAAGGCCGACGCGGAGGCGTTCCTCGGCGAGACGGTCACCGACGCGGTGATCACCGTCCCCGCCTACTTCAACAACGCGCAGCGCGAGGCGACGAAGGACGCGGGCCGGATCGCCGGCCTCAACGTGCTGCGGATCATCAACGAGCCGACCGCGGCCGCGCTCGCGTACGGCCTCGACAAGGAGAGCGTCGACCAGGTGATCCTCGTCTTCGACCTCGGCGGCGGCACGTTCGACGTCTCGGTCCTCGAGCTCGGCGACGGCGTCTTCGAGGTGAAGGCGACGAACGGCGACAACCACCTCGGCGGCGACAACTTCGACAAGGCGATCGTCGACTGGATGGTGGCGGAGTTCAAGCGCGACCAGGGCATCGACCTGGCGCAGGACAAGATGGCCCTGCAGCGCCTGTACGAGGCGGCCGAGAAGGCGAAGATCGAGCTCTCCTCGACGATGAGCTCGCAGATCAACCTGCCGTTCATCACCGCCACCCCCGAGGGGCCCAAGCACCTCGACCTCCAGCTCTCCCGGGCGAAGCTGACCGAGCTGACCGACGCGCTCCTCCAGCGCCTCGTCGGCCCGACGAAGCAGGCGCTCTCGGACGCCGGTCTCGCCGCCTCGGCGATCGACCACGTCGTCCTCGTCGGCGGCATGTCCCGCATGCCCGCCGTGCAGGAGAAGGTGAAGGAGCTGATCGGCAAGGACCCGCACAAGGGCGTCAACCCCGACGAGGTCGTCGCCGTCGGCGCCGCGATCCAGGCCGGCGTGCTCAAGGGCGAGGTCAAGGACGTCCTCCTCCTCGACGTGACCCCGCTCTCGCTCGGGATCGAGACGAAGGGCGGCGTCTTCACGAAGCTGATCGAGCGGAACACGACGATCCCGAAGAAGGCGTCGGAGACGTTCTCGACCGCCGAGGACAACCAGCCTTCGGTCGAGATCCACGTGCTCCAGGGCGAGTCGGAGATGGCGGCCTTCAACAAGACGCTCGGCAAGTTCCAGCTCGTCGGGATCCCGCCGGCGCCCCGCGGGATGCCGCAGGTGCAGGTGACGTTCGACATCGACGCGAACGGGATCATCCACGTGTCGGCGAAGGACATGGGCACCGGCAACGAGCAGCAGATCCGGATCGAAGGCGGCTCCGGCCTCTCCGAGGACGAGGTGCAGCGGATGATCAAGGACGCGGAGTCCCACGCCGAGGAGGCGCACCGGCTCCGCGAGCTCGCCGACGCGCGCAACAACGCCGAGACGCTCGTCTACTCGACCGAGAAGACGCTCGGGGAGCATCGCGAGAAGGTGGAGAGCGCGCAGGCGGCCGCGATCGACGAGGCGCTCGCGGCGGCGAAGGCCGCGATGGACGGCAGCGACCTGCAGGCGATCCGCACCGCGACCGACAAGCTGACGGAGGCCGCTGCCCCGCTCGCGCAGGCGATCTACGCCGAGGCGCAGGCGCAGGCCGCGGCCCAGCAGGGCGGCCCGTCCGCCGCGAGCGGCGATGCGTCGACCGAGGACGAGGTCGTCGAGGATGCCGACTACGAGGTCATCGACGAG
>VGCB01000006.1 GCA_016870235.1 Actinomycetota bacterium
AGGATGCCGACTACGAGGTCATCGACGAGGACGAGGCGGCGCGGCGGGCATGAGCAAGAAGCCCGTCGACATCGAACAGCCGGCGGCCCCGGAGGCGGAGGCGTCGGTCGACGCCTCCGCCGAGGCGGTCGTCCACGACCTCGAAGTCGTCGAGCACGACGTCGAGGAGCTGCTGTCGCGCCTGTCCGACGCCGAGGCGAGGCGCGACGAGTACCTCGGCGACCTCCAGCGGGTGGCGGCCGACTTCGACAACTACCGCAAGCGCGTCCTGCGCGAGCAGGAGCAGCTGTCCGCGCGCGTCGCGGCCCGGCTCGCCCAGAAGCTGCTGCCCGTGCTCGACGATCTCGATCGCGCCCTCGAGGCTGCCGACCAGCACGAGGAGGCGAAGGTCGCCGACGGCGTCCGCCTCACCCGGGCGACGCTCTGGACCGTGCTCGCCGGCGAGGGGATCGCCGAGATCGAGGCGGAGGGCGCGTTCGACCCCCACGTCCACGAGGCGTTGATGGCGCAGCCGGCGGAGGACGCGGAGCCCGGCTCGATCGTCCAGGTGCTGCAGAAGGGCTACCGGCTCGGAGACGCCGTCGTGCGTCCCGCGCGGGTGATCGTGGCGGAGTGACGTGGGCCACGTGGGCCGGTATCCCGCAGCTTCCCTCGACCGCGGTGCGCGACTCGTGACCACGACCGTGTGGGCGCTCGCGGCCGGGCTCACGATCCTCGGTGTGGTCGTGGCCGTGGTCGCCTCGGTCGTCACCGGCGCCGTCCTCATCGGCGGTGCCGCAAGCGTGGCCGCGCTCGCGCTCGCGTTCCGGCCGCGGCAGCCGGTCGCGTACGTCACCGACGAGTCGGGGCTCGAGATCGTCCGGGCGGGCGCTTCCGCCCGACGCTTCGAGGGCGCGATCGCCGACGTCCGGCGCGGCAAGCTGGGTTTGCGGATCGCGGGCGACGGCGGTGCGTACGGCTACCTCGGTCGCTTCCGCGCCGACGGGCGCACGGTCGACGCGTTCGTCACGGATCGCGCCGGCGTCGTGCTCCTGCGTGTCGGCGAGCGCACGCTCGCGATCTCGCCCGCCGACCCGGACGGCTTCGTCGCCTCGATCGGCGGACGTCATGCGTAATCCGTACGAGGTGCTCGGGGTCGCCAAGACCGCCGACGCGGACGAGATCAAGAAGGCGTACCGGGCGCTCGCGCGCAAGCATCATCCGGACGCGAACCCGGGCGACGCGGCCGCCGAGGAGCGATTCAAGGAGGTGCAGGACGCGTACGACCTCCTCTCCGACCCGGAGAAGCGCAAGCAGTTCGACACCTTCGGCGCCACGGGCCCGGGAGGCTTCGGCGCGGGCGGGTTCCAGAACGTCCGCTTCGAGAACATCGACCTCTCCGACCTGCTCGGGAACTTCGGCGGTCTGTTCGGCCGCGGGGGTCGCGCCGGCGGCGCCGGTGGTGCGCAGGCCCGGCCGCGACCCCAGAAGGGCGTCGACCTCGAGGCGCGCGTGCGCATCTCCTTCGAGGACGCGCTCGAGGGCGTCCAGGTGCGGGTTCCCGTCGACGTCGAGACGGCCTGCTCTGTCTGCGCGGGCACCGGTGCGGAGCCCGGCACGATGCCGAAGACCTGTCCGGACTGCGCCGGCTCCGGTGTCGTCTCCGACAGCCACGGCCTCTTCGCGCTCTCGCAGCCGTGCCCCCGGTGTCGTGGAAACGGCGTCGTCGTCGACCGGCCGTGCGGGCAGTGTCGCGGATCGGGGCGCGAACGGGTGACGAAGCGCTACCTGGTGAAGGTGCCGCCGGGCGCGAAGGACGGGACGCGGATCCGGGTCAAGGGCAAGGGCGAGCCGGGCGCGAACGGCGGGCCCGCCGGCGATCTCTGGGTGCGCGTCGAGGTCGAAGCCTCGGCGGTGTACGAGCGTCGCGGCGCCGATCTCGTGCTCGAGGTGCCGGTCACCTACCCGGAGGCTGCGCTCGGCGCGGAGATCGAGATCCCGACGCCCGAGGGCCCCGTCAAGCTGAAGGTGCCGTCCGGGACGGAGAGCGGCAAGATGCTCCGCGTCAAGGGGCGGGGGGCACCCAAGCTGCAGGGCGGGGGGCGCGGCGATCTTCTCGCCCGCGTCCGGGTGACGGTGCCGCAGAAGCTGACGAAGGCCGAGAAGGAGGCGCTCGAGGCGTACATGAAGGCGTCGCGTGAGCGGCCTCGTGACGGGGTGTTCGCGCGATGAGCATCGAGGCGGCGACGGTCCCCACTCCTCCTCCCGCGTCTGGCTTCAGCCTGGATCCACCGATGCGCGCGGGCGGATGCATCCTGCCGGGCCCGGCAGGCCGCGTACCACCTGGGCTGCGCCTGATCTCGATCGTCTCGGTGGTGTTCACCCAGGTGGTGCGCTCCGCGCGCGGAACCGTTCGCAAAGGCACACGCCGTCACGAACGGGTCCGCGCACGTCCTGACGACCCCGGCAGGCGCGCGCAGTTGAATGCGCACGAGCGGTCACGCGCATCGGTGGATCCAGGCTCAGCCAGACAGCGGGAGGTGGCCTGAGGTGAGCCTCGACCGGCCGCGGTACATGATCAGCGTCGCCGCCGATCTCGTCGGCATGCATCCACAGACGCTCCGGCTGTACGAGAACAAGGGTCTCGTGCGTCCGGCGCGGACGCCGGGCGGGACGCGGCTCTATTCCGATGCCGACGTCGACCGGCTGCGCCTGATCCAGCGGCTGACGACCGAGCTCGGGCTCAACCACGCCGGCGTCGAGCACGTGCTTCGGCTGGAGGACGAGCTCCGCCGCGTCCGGTCGCGGATGGAGCGGCTCGAGCGCGAGCTGCGCGAGGAGATCCGATCGACGCACAGGCAGTACCGGCGCGAGGTGGTGGTCTACCGGCCTCCACAGCCGCCGGCGACGAGGTCGTGAGCACGATGTTCCGAATCTGTTCCGAGATCCGTTGCCCACCTGTTGCAGGACCTGCAACATCTCATCCACAGGCGCCTCCCCACCCAGGCTGGATCACCCGCTACTCCAGCACCCCGCGCCACCCCTGCCTTGTGGAAAACCGGTGTCAAACACCGGTTGTGGACAACGCGGCGTTTCGGGGGAAAACCGGAGCCACGTTGTGGAGAAGCGACGCCGCGGTTGGCGGCATCCGCGTCGTTCGAACGTCGTTCGACTGCCGCACCCGAAGGATGTGAGAGCACCGTGGACTTCAACAAGCTGACGATCAAGAGCGGCGAGGCGGTCGCCGCCGCGCAGGAGCTCGCCCGCCGTCTCGGCAACCCCGAGCTCGTCCCCGACCATCTGACCGTGGCGCTCCTCGAGCAGGAGCTGCCCCGCACGCTCGTCCAGCGGGCGGGCGCCGACCCCGAGGAGATCCGGGTGGATGCCGAAGGCCGGATCCGCTCGCTCCCTGCGGTCTCCGGCGGCAACGTGCAGCCCCAGGCATCGGGCCGATTCCGCACGGTGGTCGAGAAGGCACTGGAGGAGGCACGCAAGCTCGACGACGAGTTCGTCTCGGTCGAGCACCTCATCCTCGCACTCGACCTCGTCGGGCGCGAGCAGCTGCTCGCGGCGCTGAAGGACGTGCGCGGCGGCCAGCGCGTCACGTCGCAGGACCCCGAGGGCAGCTACCAGGCGCTCGAGAAGTTCGGGCGCGACCTGACCTCGCTCGCCGAGGCGGGCAAGCTCGACCCGGTGATCGGCCGCGACGAGGAGATCCGCCGCACGATCCAGGTGCTGTCGCGCCGCACGAAGAACAACCCGGTGCTGATCGGCGAGCCGGGCGTCGGCAAGACGGCGATCGCCGAGGGCCTCGCGCAGCGCATCGTGCAGGGCGACGTCCCGGAGGGGCTCAAGGGCAAGCGGGTCTGGGCGCTCGATGTCGGCGCGCTCGTCGCCGGCGCCAAGTACCGCGGCGAGTTCGAGGAGCGGCTCAAGGCCGTCCTCCAGGAGATCACCGCCTCGGAGGGCGAGATCGTCCTCTTCATCGACGAGCTCCACACCATCGTTGGTGCCGGCGCCGCCGAGGGCGCGGTCTCCGCCGGCAACCTGCTGAAGCCGATGCTGGCGCGTGGCGAGCTGCGCGCGGTCGGCGCGACCACGCTCGACGAGTACCGCAAGCACATCGAGAAGGACCCGGCGCTCGAGCGCCGCTTCCAGCCCGTGCTGGTGGGCGAGCCCTCGGTCGCCGACACGATTGCGATCCTCCGGGGCCTCAAGGAGCGATACGAGGCACACCACGGCGTCCGCATCCGCGACGCTGCGCTGACCGCGGCAGGCGTCCTCTCGGAGCGCTACATCACCGATCGCTTCCTGCCCGACAAGGCGATCGACCTCGTCGACGAGGCCGCGTCGCGGCTCCGGATGGAGATCGACTCGTCGCCCGTCGAGCTCGACGAGGCCGAGCGGCGTGTGCGCCAGCTCGAGATCGAGCTGACCGCGATGGCGAAGGAGACGCCCGAGGTGCGCGAGCCGGTCGAGCGCGAGCTCGCCGAGGCGAAGGCGCGCCGCGACGAGCTCGCGGCCCGCTGGGCGGGCGAGAAGGACGCGCTCGATCGAGTCAAGGAGATCACCCGGCAGATCGACGAGCTCCGCATGGAGGCCGACCGCGAGGAGCGGCACGGCAACCTCGCCCGCGTCGCCGAGATCCGGTACGGGCTGCTGCCGCAGCTCGAGGCCGAGCTCGCGTCGAAGGCGGACGAGCCCGTGGCCGAGCCGATGGTGAAGGAGGAGGTCGACGAGGACGACATCGCCGCCGTCGTCGCCTCGTGGACCAGGATCCCGGTGGACAAGCTGCTCGAGGGCGAGGTGCAGAAGCTCGTCCACATGGAGGAGCGGCTCCACCAGCGGGTCGTGGGCCAGCGTCCTGCGATTGACGCCGTCTCGAACGCGCTCCGGCGCGCGCGGTCCGGTCTCCAGGATCCGAACCGGCCGATCGGCTCGTTCGTCTTCCTCGGCCCGACCGGCGTCGGCAAGACCGAGCTCGCGCGGGCGCTGGCGGAGTTCATGTTCGACGACGAGCGCGCAATGGTGCGGCTCGACATGTCGGAGTACATGGAGAAGCACACGGTGTCGCGGCTCGTGGGTGCGCCTCCCGGCTACGTCGGCTACGACGAGGGCGGGCAGATCACCGAGGCGGTGCGCCGGCGGCCGTACTGCGTGATCCTGCTCGACGAGATCGAGAAGGCGCACGCCGACGTCTTCAACGTGCTCCTGCAGCTGCTCGACGACGGGCGGCTCACCGACGGCCAGGGGCGGACGGTCGACTTCCGCAACACGGTCGTGATCATGACCTCGAACATCCGCTCTGCCGACTCGCTCCTCGAGCACTTCCGGCCGGAGTTCGTGAACCGGATCGACGAGATCGTCGTCTTCGACCCGCTCACCCGCGAGCAGATCGGCGAGATCGTCGAGCTCCAGCTCGCGCGGCTCCGAAGCCGGCTCGCGGAGCTCAAGCTCGAGCTGGAGCTGACGCCGGAGGCGGCCGAGCTGATCGCCGAGGCCGGGTGGGACCCCGCGTTCGGTGCCCGTCCGCTCAAGCGGGCGATCCAACGGCTGCTCGAGAACCCGCTCGCGCTCGAGCTGCTCGAAGGCCGCTGGCAGGAGGGCGACATCATCCGCGCCTACGCGGAGCTCGGCAGGATCGCGTTCGCGGTCGGCGAGCCGGCCGGAGCCGCGGCTGCGTGACTGTTCCCGGGAGGGCCGACCGGCTGGTCGGCCCTCCACACCGCGCACGTGCAGAGCTTTCAGCCGCCTGCGGACGGCTCCGTCGCCGGGGCGGAGCTTCCGACGAGACCGAGGCCGCGGCAGCGGGCCGGCCGCGTCACGACCCGGGCGTCTTGCCCTCGCCGGGATCCACCTTCTCGGCGGTGATCGTGAAGTCGTAGACCTGTCGGGGACGGGGGTACGTGCGCTTGCTCTGGGAAAGGCCGAGCTGCACGAGCATCTCCGTCACCTTGAGCAGCGTCTGGCCTGTGCTCAGCACCGGGACGCCGAGCGGACGCATCGCCTCGACGAGGGCATCGTGCAGTCGCGGGCCTCCGTACCCGATGATCACGTCGGCGCCGTCCTCGAACACCGCGTTCCGGGCCTCCTCGATCACGAGGTCCCGCAGCTCCAGGAACTCCTCCTCGGAGATCAGCTCCTCGTTGAACCCTGTGGGCGGACGGTCGACGTTACGGATCGAGGCGAGCTTGCCCGAGAGCCCGTAGTGCTCCGCCGCCGCGAGATACGTCTCGCGGCCGTGGATGATCGCGTGCTCGCCCTCTCCCTCGGCCCCGGAGATGACATATGAGAACCGGCGGCCGAGCATCGAGGCGACGTGCTGGACGGCACAGGCCGCGCCCATCACCAGCGTGTCGCAGAGCTCCCGCGCCGCCTTCACGCCCGGCTCCCCGTTGCAGGAGATCATGATCGCGTCCAAGCCACCGGCGCGGTCGAGCTTCCAGGCGTCGCGGGCGTGCTGCACGCCGACGAGGTCGTTCTCGTAGGTCTGCTCCTGGAACTCGAGGAACCGGTCGGGAGCGTCGACGTAGGCGATCTCGGTGCTCGGGAGCCGGTGCTCCTCGAACTCGGCGACCGCCGTTCGCGGATACCGGATGCCGGGGATGCGGAACCCATTGAGGCTCACGATGCGCACGCTTCCTCCTCTCCTCGTGTGCGGCCGGTGCAGGCCGCCGTGTCAGTAGTTGTGAAAGCCACCGGTGACGTTCACGGCCTGGCCGGTGACGAAGGAGGTGTCGTCCGAGAGGAGCGCACGAACGGTACGCGCGCACTCCTCCGGCCGGGCGGCCCGGCCCATCGGGACGAGTGCGAAGCGGGCCGCTGACAGCGTCTCCACCGACGTCCCCCGGGCGGCCGCCACCTCCGCCAGGTAGCGCTCGTTCTCCGGCGTCTCGACGATGCCGGTGCAGATGGCGTTCACCCGGACGCCTCGCACCGCGTGGGCGTTCGCGAACGAGCGCACGAGCGACAGCACCGCTGCCTCCGAGGCGCTGTACACGGCGATCTCCGGGTTGCGCGACGTCTTGCCCGCCACGGAGGAGACAACCACCGCTGAGCCACGTGCCGGCAGGAGGGGGCACACGGCCTGGAGGACGAGGAAGACCGTGCGAGCATGCTGTGTGAGCACGGCGTCCCAGAGCTCCTCGGTGACCTCGTCGAGAGGACACGTCGTGGGAGCCGCCGGCACGACGACGAGGTGGCGGGCCCCGGCGGCCGCCGTGCGGAGCGCCGTCCTCCCCGCGGGGAGGGAGACGTCCGCCGCGAGCGTTGCCGCGCCCGCCGTCGTCGCTTCGGCCAGCACGTCGGGCTCGACGTCGACCGCCGTCACCGCTATCCCCTGCTTGGTGAGGTCGGCGACGACGGCGCGCCCGACCGGGCTTCCGGCGCCCACGACCACGCAACGACTCGGATCCGGCACGCGCGCTCCTACGGCCCGCCGCTGACCACGAGCGTCTGGCCGGTGACGAAGCCGGCCGCGTCCGAGCAGAAGAAGCCGATCACCCGCGCCACGTCCTCCGGCGTCCCGATGCGGCGGAGCGCGGTCTCCGAAGCCTGCTCACCCGCGATCGACTCCCACTCGCGACCCGTGCGGTCGGCGATCGCCCGCGTCAGGCGCGTGTCGACGAAGCCGGGAGCGACCGCGTTCACGGTGACGCCGCGGGGCCCGAGCTCGAGCGAGAGCGAGCGCGCCATTCCGACAACGCCGGCCTTCGCGGCGGCGTACGGGACGTGATGGGCGAGCCCCCGCGCCGCCACGGACGAGACGAGGACGATCCGGCCCCACCCGCGGGCCGAAAGGAGCGGGGCGACCGCTCGGACGCAGAGGAAGGCGCCTCGCAGATGGGAGGCGGTGACCGCCTCCCAGTCGTCGACCGTGAGCTCTGCGACCGCGCCGCGACGCATGATCCCGGCGCAGGTGACGAGGCCGTCGACGCCGCCGTGAACTGCTGCGATCTCGGCCACCGCGCGATCGACCGCCTCCTCGTCGGTGACGTCGGCGGCGTGGGCTGACGCATCGCCTCCCGTCGCCGCCGCTGCCTCGCGCGCCGCCTGGCCGTCGACGTCGACGACTGCGACCCGCCACCCGAGTCGACCCAGCTCGATGCAGCTCGCCCGGCCGATCCCGCGGCCGCCGCCGGTGACGATCGCGACCCGCGTCAATGGAGGAGCCTGCCCCCGTCAACGACCAGGGTGTGTCCCGTGACGTAGTCGCTCGCGGGCGCGAGCAGGAACAGGACCGGCCCGACCACGTCCTCGACCTCCGCGATCCGACCGAGCGGAATCCGTCCTGTCACCTCGCGCACGGCCTCGGGGTCGTCGTGGAATCCGGCGTACAGCCCTGTGCGGACGACGCCCGGCGCAACGGCGTTGACGGTGATGCCCGACGGCGCGAGCTCGGCGGCTGCCGCACGGGTGAGCTGGATCACGCCGCCTTTGCTCGTGTCGTACCCGATCTCCGGACGGGGGGACGCGATGATGCCCGCGAGCGACGCGAAGTTGACGATCTTGCCCGATCGACGCGGCACCATCCGGCGGGCCGAGGCCTGGATCATCAGGAACGTGCCCTTGAGATTGACGTCCACGACCCGGTCCCAGTCCGTCTCCTCGTGCTCGAGCAGCGGCCTCGACACGGCGATGCCCGCCGCGTTGACCAGCAGATCGGGTCCACCGGCGGCGTCGGCCCACTCGTGCAGTCGCTCGACCTCCGCCGCGCGCGATACGTCCGTCACGACCGGCGACGACGTGCCGCCGCCCGAGGTGATGACGGCAGCGGTCTCCTCGATCGCGTCGGACGAGACGTCGGCGAGCAGCACGTGCGCTCCGGCTTCGGCGATCGCGATCGCCACGGCGCGGCCCATCCCCCGCCCGGCGCCGGTCACGATCGCGACTCTGCCTGCGAGCGCCGCACTCCCTGTCGGCAGCCCGGTCGTCATAGCCCGAACAGGCGCGCGGCGTTGCCGCCCATGACCTTCGCGAGAACGTCGTCGGGCAGGCCGAACGAGAGGTAGCGGTCGACAGTGGCCTGGAGCGGACAGAAGGGGTAGCCCGACGCGAACAGGAAGCGGTCCTGGAGGAACGTCCGCATCGCCAGGACGATGTCCGCCTCTCCGGGGAGCCCAGGGAAGTAGACGTCCGCTAGCAGCCAGATGTTCGACCTCCGGAAGGCGACCCCGAGCGCCTCCTGCACGAACGGCCAGCCGCCGTGGACGTTGACGAGCTGGACGCCGGGGTGGCGCCCGGCGACCCGATCGAACCGGGACGGGTCGCAGTAGGAGAGGTCGGGACCCGCCTCTCCGCCGCCCATCAGCAACACCGGTAGCCCTTCGCCGGCGCAGGCCTCGAGCAGGGTGTCCGCGCGTGGGTCGTCGACGTACGCGGGCTCGTCGGCGATGCCGGGCTCGAGGACGATGCCGCGGGCGCCGCGACGTCGCAGTTCCGCCACCTCGTCGGCGGCCCCGGGATCGTCGTAGGGGTTGAGCGCCGCGAGCGGGAAGAAGAGCTCGGGACGCGCGGCGCAGTCGGCGAGCACCGGCTCGTTCCCGCGGCCTCCCCACCAGCGGTTCGGGACCCGCGCAGGGATGCCTGCGCAGGCGATCCCCGCCGCCTCGAGCTCCGCCAGGAAGCCGTCGAGGCTCCGCTCCTCCATCGACCGGGTGGGCGACCATCCCCGGGCACGGACGTTCCCGAGCGTCCGCTCGAGGTTCACCCAGGTGCGATCCTGGAGGAAGGCCTCGATCGGGGGCCGTGCCCGTGCATCGACGATCCTCACCGCGACATCTGCCGGGGCAACAGGTCAGGGTGCCGATCCTGGAGCTTGACGTCGTCGAGACCGAAGAGCCGGGCCGCGTTCCCGCCCAGGACCTTCCGCTTCGCCTCCTCGCCGAGACAGGGCAGGTCGGCGATCGTGCTCGGCAGGTCGAAGTCCTGGTGCGGGTAGTCGGAGGAGTACATGAGGCGATTCTCCCCGTCGAAGAGCTCGAGCACCATCTGCATGTGCTCGGGGCGCTCGAAGTGCTCGATCGGCTGCGACGTGTAGTGGAAGTCGCGGATGTAGTCGCTCGGCATCCTCGTCAGCAGCGGCGCCTCCGACGAGCGCATGCGGTACTCGTTGTCGAGACGCCCCACCATGAAGGGGAGCCAGGCGACCCCGGCCTCCATGAAGACGAAGGGGATGTTGGGGAAGCGCTCGGGGATCCCGTTGTACACGAGGTTCGTCATCTGCACCATCGCATAGAAGGGGAAGCCGAGGGCGTGCACGCCGAGGAAGCGGTTCATCTGCTCGAACGAGCGCTCGCCCCAGTTCGGCGCCGAGTGGAAGGCGAGCGGCAGCGAACGCTCCTCGAGCGCGGCGAACACCTTCATGAACCGGTTCTCGTGGATCGGCTGGTAGCGCACGCACGTGACGAGGAAGCCGAGGACGCCTGGCGCATCGGCGAACTCCTCGATGAAGCCGGCGCTCGCGTCGGGGTCGGAGAGCGGCAGGTAGAGCATCGTCTTGATCGCGTCGCTCTCCGGCAGCACGTTCCGCACGAGCCAGCGGTTGTAGGCGCGGGCCAGCCCGACCTCCAGCTCCGGCTGCGGCGTCACGCCGAGCACGAGCATCGGCGTGGGGAAGAGGATGGCGTAGTCGATCGCCATGTCGTCCATCGATCGCAGCAGCGACCACGCGACCGGGTGCATCCCGTCGGCGCCGGGTGGATGCTCGCTCTCCTCCACCTGCTCGCCGCGGATCCGGCCGGCGACGTTCCGATCGCCGAGGTTCCCCGGCACGATGCTGGTCTGGATCGCGGGCAACGAGTACCGCTCGAACACCCGCCGGATCGCCGGGTTGTCGATGTACCCGGCGATCTCCCGGTAGTGGCCGCTCTCGTAGTGGTGGCAGTCCATGTCGACGACCAGGGTGTCGTACAGGCCGCGCTCCTCGGCCTCCCGACGCGCGTTGGCGAGGAAGGAGCCGGGTGCGCGCCGTCCCTCGTACGTCACCGCGTGCCGGATCTCCTGGGACGTGCCCATCGTCTCCATCGTCGCTCCTCAGAGGTTGAACATGTTGGCAAGCTCGAACGAGGACACCTCGGTGGCGCGGAGTAGGCCTCCGGCCGCCACGAGCGCCTCGGTGGCGGTGGTGCCCGCCTCCGCGGCGACGGGTGGCAGGGATGTCGCCCCGTCCTCCACCACGCGGCTTGCGTACCGACGCACTACGGCAGCGAAGAGCCGCTGGAGCGCGTCGTCCCCGATCTGCTCGCCGCCCGGACGGAGGCGGTCGGCGAGGCCGTCGGCGAGGCCATCGAGGTCGGTCACGCGATCACGAACACGTCGCCGTCACACTCCTCGACCGGGAAGCTCGTCAGCGCGATCCTCGGGTCGACGGAGCATCGCCCGGTTTCGAGGTCGTACTCCCAGCCGTGCCATGGGCAGACGAGATGCAGGTGGTCCTCGGAGAACTGCTCGCGGATCACCGTCTTGTCGGGAGCGAGGATCTGCTCGTACCGGCCGAGCACCTCGCCCGTGCAGACAGGGCCACCCTGATGTCGGCAACGGTTCTCGTAGGCGACGAGCCGTCCGCCGACGCGAAACACCCCGACCTGGGTTCCGTCGAAACTGACGAGGATCCCGTCTCGCTCCCGGATCTCCTCGGCACGACCGACTCGATAGCGCCTGCTAGCTCCCATCGGCTCTCCCTTCGTCCGCCGGGCTCGCCGGCCATTCGCAGACGTAGCCGTCGGCGATGTCGGCCGCCACCAGCTCGGGCGGCCGCTCGTTCGGTGGACCGTAGCCCCCGCCGCCTCCGGTGAAGATCCGGACGCGTCCGCCGCGCGGCATCCGCAGCGCGTTCACCTTCGTCACGGGGGTGATGGTGCCGTCGATCTCCACCTCGCCTGCCGTCGGCGCCCCCGGCGCGCCGCCGAACAGGCCCCAGGCCGGCATCGTCGACCGCTCGAGCCACAACGTGAGCTCCGTCTCCTCGCCGAGGAACTCGTACTCGCGAACGATGCCGAGCCCACCCCGGTGGTGCCCCGCGCCGCCGGAACCCTCTCGCAACCCGTAGCGGTGGACCCGGAGCGGGTACCGGGCCTCGATCACCTCGACGGGGTAGTTCTTGAGGTCGCCGGCACCGTAGTTGATGAGTCCGTTGGCCCCATCGCCCGACGCGTGTGCCCCCCAGCCGACTGCCGTCGCGTCGCCGGTCACGTACCGGCTGCCGTCCTCGCGGTACCCGGTGATGGTGACGTTCATCGGATCGGCGGGCTGTCCGGCGACCACGCCCGTCGGCAGGGCGGGAGCGAGAGCCTGGATCACGAGGTCGATCATCAGGCCGAGCGGCGGGTAGTAGTGGAGGGTGGCCCGGGGCGGTCGCGCGTTGAAGACGGTGTCCTCCGGAGCCACGACCCGCAGGTTGCGGAACGTCCCCGCGGTCACCGGGACATCGGGGTTGACCAGGCACTTGAAGGCCAGCCGGGCCCCGGCGACCGTCCCCGGCAGGGGGCTGTTGACCGAGTGCGGCGTCGGGCCGCTCGACCCGGTGAGGTCGACGGTCATCTCGTCGCCGCCAACGGTCACCGCAACCGCGACCCGGACGGGGTGCCCGCCCGGGCCGTCCGAGTCCATCGCCCCCTCGGCGCGGTAGACGCCGTCGGGGATCGCGGCCACGACAGCACGGTCGAGCTCCTCGCACTGCGCGAAGATCGACGCAGTCGCCTCCTCCATCACAGTGCTTCCGAACCGTTCGTACAGCGCCACGAGGCGCTGCTCGCCGGTTCGGCACGCGGTGATCTGGGCGTGCAGGTCGCCCCACACCGACCGGGGCAGGCGGCTGTTGCGGAGCAGGAGGTCGATCATCTCCTCCACGGGCTCCCCCCCGCGGTAGAGATGGGTCGGGCCCAGCCGATACCCCTCCTGGAAGATCTCCGTCGTGTCGACCGGCCGGCCTGCGTCTTTCGCCCCGATGTCGAGCCAGTGTGCCTTCGTCGCCCCGAAGCCGATGAGCGCCCCCCCGAAGAAGATGGGCGAGAAGACGACGACGTCGTTCAGGTGGCTGCCCACGAGGAACGGGTCGTTGACCGCGTACACGTCGCCCGGCCGGTACACCTCGGTTCCCCCGAAGTGCTCGGTCGTCGCGACGATGCCCATCTCGAGGTTGCCGAGGAACATCGGCAGGCCGGGGGACTGGCCGAGCAGCCGCGCCTTCGCATCGAAGACCCCGACCGAGCAGTCCTTCATCTCGTAGATGATCGGGGTGTAGGCCGAGCGTGCGAGATTGTTGTTCATCTGGCGCGCGATCGAGCCGAGCGCGTTCCGGATCACCTCGACGGTGACGGGGTCGACGCTCATGCGCCCTCCGTCCGCTCGAGCAGGAGGTGGCCGTGCGGCGACGCGGAGGCATGCCAGCCGGCCGGGAGCAGAGTCGTGCACCCGTCCTCGAGCACGATCGCGGGGCCGTGCACGGCGACGCCCAGGCCGATCTCGTCCCGGGCGAACACGCTGCAGGCCACGGCGGTGCCCGCGAACACCGTCTGCACCACGCTGCGCGGCTCGGGCGCAGGCCGCTCGACGAGCGGCGCACGGGGCGGACGGGGGCGTCGTCCGATCGCGGCGAGCCGGAGGTTGACGATCTCGACCTGCTCGCCGGGGTTGTTGTGCCCGTACCGCTTCAGGTGCGCCTCGGCGAACGCGGGGGCCAGCGCGGCGACCGATTCATCGTTCAGAGGCTCCGCGATCGGCACCGTCAGCGTGTACTCCTGTCCCAGGTAGCGCAGGTCGGCGGAGGGCTCGAGCGCGACGTGCTCGGCGCCGACCCCCTCCGCGATCAGCAGTGCGGTCGCCTCGCTGCGCAGTGCGGCGAGGGCGGCAGCGAGGACGGACACGCCGATCGCGCCGATGCGCCCGAAGACAGCTCTCACGAGGTCGTGGCGGATGTCCGCATGGAGCATCCCCCAAGCCGAGAGCGCGCCCGGCTCCCGGGGCACGACGACGCGGCGGATGCCCAGCTCGGTCGCGAGGGAGACCGCGTGCAGCGGCCCCGCACCGCCGAACGCGAGGAGGCTGAACTCGCGCGGGTCGATGCCCCGCGCGACGGTCACCTCGCGGATCGCGTCGGCCATCATCGCGTCGGCGACGCCCACGATCCCCTCGGCCAGCACGGGAACCGAGATCCCGAGCTCGCCGGCGACGAGGGCGAGAGCCCGCTCGCCGGCGGCGGCATCGATCGGCATCGTCCCGGCGAGCCGGGCATCCGGGGGGATGCGGCCCAGGATGACGTTCGCGTCGGTCACCGTCGGACGCTCGCCTCCCTTGCCGTAGCACGCCGGGCCCGGGTGCGACCCGGCCGACTCCGGCCCGACGCGAAGCCCGCCCGTCTCGACGCGGGCGAGGCTGCCTCCACCCGCTCCGAGCGAGTGCATCCCCACGGAGGCGATCAGCACTGGGTGGCCTTCGATCTCGATCTGGCTCTCGATCTCCGGCTCCCCGTCGACGACGAGCGACACGTCGAACGAGGTGCCGCCCATGTCGACGCAGACGAGGCGCGGCTCGTCGAGCTCGCGCCCGACCGCGACGCAGGCCATCGTCCCGCCGACGGGGCCCGAGAACAGCGTCTGCACCGCGCGGTCGACCGCGGTCCGCGCGGTTGTGACCCCGCCGTTCGATTGCATCACGTGCAAGGGCGTCGAGAGCCCGCCGGCGGTCAGACGTGCGTCGAGCCGACCGAGGTAGTCGGCGATCGTCGGCGCCACGTACGCCGAGACGAGCGTCGTGCTCCAGCGCTCGTACTCCCTCCACTCCGGCGCCACCTCGCTCGAGGTGACGACATGGAGGGCGGGAGCGATCTCGCGGACGAGCGACGCGACACGTCGCTCGTGCCCGGGATCGAGGTAGGCGTTCAGCAGGCACACTGCGACCGCGTCGTACCGGTCGGCGAGCGCCGCGGCGAGCAGGCGTACCTCACCCTCGTCGAGCGGCACGAGCGCCGTGCCGTCCGCGGCGCGACGCTCGGCGATCTCGTAGATGTCGCGGCGGCGGAGCAGCATCTCCGGACGGCGCCAGCGGATGTCGTACATGGCCGGCCGGTTGGCCCGGCGGATCTCGTACACGTCCCTGAACCCCTGTGTGACGATCATCGCCAGGCGTGCACCGCGTCGCTCCAGCAGCGCGTTCAGCGCAGCGGTCGTGCCGTGCACGAAATCCTCGATCTCGCCGAGCTCGACCCCGAGCCTGGCCACCGCGGCGACGACGCTCTCGTCCTGACGGCCGGGAATCGACGGCGCCTTGGCGCTCCAGACACGGCCGTCGAGGCCTGCGCACACCGCGTCCGTGAACGTGCCGCCGATGTCGACGGCGATGCGGTAGCCGCGACCGGCGAGCGGCGCGCTCACTTGACTGCCTCGGGCCGGAGGCTCATCAGGTCGAGCGTCAGGTCGCCCGCCTCGAGCCGGCCGCGCAGCCCCTCCTCCTTGCGGAAGCTGCTCTCCGAGGCGGCAAGGGTCGCCTCGACCGTGGTTGCAGGAACGACGACGACAGCGTCGGCGTCGAGGACGACCACGTCTCCGTCGGCGATCTCGACGCCGCCCACCGTCACCGGGCAGCCGAGCGCGCCGGGGTCGCACGTCTCCGCGCCCCGGGCGTGCACCCACCGCGCCCACACGGCGAGGCCCATCGCCGCGATCTCGTCGCGGTCCTGCACTGCCGCGTCGACGAGAAGTGCCGCTGCGCCGCGCACCTTCGCCTGCGGGGCGAGGAGATCGCCGGCGAGGGCGGTCGGGCGGGTCTCCGGCATCGCCAGCACCACGCCGTCGCCCGGCTGCACGAGCTCCATCACCCGATGGACGGCCAGGTTGTCGCCCTGGCCGCAGAGGGCGGTCCGGGCTCGGCCGGCGACGCAGTGGTCTTCGGTGACGGCGATGAGCTCCGGCCTGAGGAGGCCGGTACGCACCGACGCCTCGTAGACCGTGGCGACGGGAGCTCCGCCAGCCGCTCGACGGCGCGCATAGCCGGGCTCGAACCTCGGCCGTGACCCGCTGGAACCCCTCGACCGCCGTCGCCTCGCGGCCGACGCCCGAGTAGCGCGCCTGCGCCGCGCGCTGCGACGCTCGGGCCCGGTAGTGGTCGCGGAGGTACGACTGCAGCGCCATCGCCGCCTCCTTGCGCTCGAGCACCGGCGTGATGTCGAGGAAGGTGGTCGACCTGAACCCCGACAGCTCGGGCTGGTGGGGCGTAGGAGAGGGCGACGACGACCGCGGGGCCGCCCGCCGCCCTGTGCAGTGCGATCGCGCCTGCGGCACGCCACACGACGTCGGCCGCGTGGGCGCCGACGACGAGGAGCGACCGCGCGCCCTCGGTCACGTCCAGCGCACCATCCCCATCGCGCAGCCGGTCCCGGCGGGCGACCGATAGGCGGGGACGTAGTCGACGACCTCCATCGTCCGATGCAGGCAGGCGCCCGCCACAGCCAGCCAGCAAAGCGACTCCGACGTGCCCGACACGAAGTCGGAGGGGGAGAGCGCGGCGACCTGCGCCTCGTCCTGCGACGCCATCGCGGCGAGGAACTGCTGGTCGAGCTGCTCGTCGACGACGAAGTGGCTGAGACCGCCGGTCGCGACGACGGCGACGCGCTGGGCGCTGTCGTACCGCTCGATCGCCGCTCCGAGCGCCTTCCCGAACGCGTAGCAGCGCGACGGGGTGGGGACGTTGGGCGTGAAGTACGTGTTGACCAGGATCGGCACGATCGGCGCCATCGGTCGCGAGACGTCGGTGAGCCGCGTCCGGGCGACGATGAAGGTGTGGCCGATCGACTGCCCCTCGTGCTGCGAGGTCATGTCGGCGGCGTCGAAGCCGGCGGCGACGAGATCGCGCGTGATGTGCACGGCAAGGTCGGCGTCGACGGCATAGGTCTCGGGCTCGTCGCCGTACAGCGCCCACGCGGCCGGCTTGACCGTCTCGAAGATCTTCTCCTCGGGCGGGGGAACCGCGTTGACCGTCGCCCCGCGGTACACGGTGAAGGCCGGCATCAGCTGCTCGCTGAACATCTCGTGGTGATCGTCGCCGACGATCACGAGCACGTCGGGCGCCACCTCCGCCAGGGTCGCCCGCAGCGCCTCCACACCGCGCTGGATCCGCTCACCCTTCTCGCGGAACGTCTCGATGTCGATCTGCTCCGCGATCCCCTCGGACGCGC
>VGCB01000007.1 GCA_016870235.1 Actinomycetota bacterium
GCGCGGGGACGCGTCGGGGTGGGGCGGGCGGTGAGCTTGGATCCGATCACGTTCGAGGTAATCCGGAATGCGCTCGTGGCGGCGACGGACGAGATGGTGCTGACGTTGCGGCGGGCGGCGTACTCGACGAACATCAAGACGCGGTCCGACTTCTCGTGCGCGTTCTTCGACGCCGAGCTGCGGGCGGTGGCGCAGGGGTTCACGCAGCCGGTCCACCTCGGCTCGATGGTGAAGCAGGTGCTGCGGGCGATCGAGGAGTTCGGCCCCGGCGAGCTCGGGCCCGGCGACGTCATCATCACGAACGACCCGTTCCCGAGCGGCGTGCACCTGAACGACGTGAGCCTGATCTCGCCGGTGCACGTGGACGGTGAGCTGCTCGGCTACGTCGCGAACCTCGCGCACCACGTCGACGTCGGCGGCGGCGCGCCGGCGAGCGTCGGCGCCTTCAAGGAGGTGTTCCAGGAGGGGGTCATCATCCCGCCGGTCAGGGTCGTGGCCGGAGGCCGGATCGTCGAGGACGTGTTCGCGCTGATCCTCGCCCAGATCCGATCGAAGCACGAGACCGCGGGCGACTTCCGTGCGCAGATCGCCGCCAACGCGACCGGCGTCCGGCGGTTGCAGGCGCTCGCAGCCCGGCACGGTCGCCCGACCGTCGTCGAGACGATGCAGGAGCTCCTCGACTACACCGAGCGGCGGACGCGCGCCGAGCTCGCCGCGCTGCCCCGCGGCACGTTCGAGGCGGAGGGGACGGTCGACGTCGACGGGTACACGGACGAGCCGGTGCGACTGCAGGTACGCGTCGAGATCGGGCCCGACGGGGTCCGCTTCGACACGGGCGGCTCCGACCTCCAGCGGCGCGCGCCCGTCAACTCCACGCTCGCGCAGACGTTCTCCGCCTGCGCGTACGCGCTCAAGTGCCTGATCGACCCCGACCTGCCGGTGAACGACGGCTTCTACCGGCTCGTGCGACTCGACGCGCCCGCCGGCACCGTCACGAACTGCAGCTGGCCGAGCCCGGTCGTCGGCGGCTGGGAGACGCAGACGCGGCTCGTCGACGTCGTCTTCAAGGCGCTGATCCCCGTCTTGCCGGAGCGGCTCCCCGCCGGCACGAAGGCGATGATGTGTCATGCCGGCTTCGGCGGCGTCGACCCCGTCACGAACGCGTACACGTGCTTCCTGGAGACGTTCGCCGGCGGCTACGGCGGGCGCGCCGCGAGCGACGGGCCGGACGCCGTCCAGGCGCACGGGCAGAACACCGAGAACGCGCCGGTCGAGGAGACCGAGCTCAACTACCCGGTGCGCATCGCGCGGCTCTCCCTCGTCGAGGACTCCGACGGCGCCGGCCGCTTCCGCGGCGGCCTTGGGCTGCGCAAGGACTTCCTCTTCGACCGGCCGACGACGTTCACGGTGCTCGCCGATCGCACGGCGGCGGGGCCGCAGGGCGCGTTCGGGGGCCACGCGGGCGGCCCGGCGGAGTACGTCCTCCTCCGCGCGGGCGTCGAGCGGCGGCTGCCGGCGAAGACGACGATCGAGCTCGAGGCAGGGGACGTCGTCAGCTACCGCACCTGCGGCGGCGGCGGATACGGGCCGCCGGAGGAGCGCGAGCCCGAGCGGGTGCTCCGCGACGTGCTCGAGGGCAAGGTGAGCGCCGAGCGGGCGCGCGACGTGTACCGCGTCGCCGTGCGGGACGGCGCCGTGGATGGGGACGAGACCACGACGTTGCGCGGGGGCCGTCCGACTGAAGTCGGACGGGGTCGTGTGGGCGTGGCACAGGATTACCGCGTCCGGCTTCAGCCGGACGCGTCCTCGGCAAGGAGTGCCGGGTGAGCCTCGATCCGATCACGTTCGAGGTGATCCGGAATGCGCTCGTGGCGGCGACGGACGAGATGGTGCTGACGTTGCGGCGGGCGGCGTACTCGACGAACATCAAGACGCGGTCGGACTTCTCGACGGCGTTCTTCGATACGGAGCTGCGGGCGGTGGCGCAGGGGTTCACGCAGCCGGTTCACCTCGGCTCGATGGTCGAGCAGGTGCCGAAGGCGGTTCGCACCTACGGCGCCGAGCGGCTCGGCCCCGGCGACGTGATCGTCACCAACGACCCCCACCCGAGCGGCGTGCACCTGAACGACGTGAGCCTGATCTCGCCGGTGCACGTGGACGGCGAGCTGCTCGGCTACGTCGCGAACCTCGCGCACCACGTCGACGTCGGCGGCGGCGCGCCCGCGAGCATCGGCGCCTTCAAGGAGGTGTTCCAGGAGGGCGTGATCATCCCGCCGGTCCGCCTCGTCGAGGGAGGGGTCATCGTCCGCGACGTCTTCAAGCTCATCCTCGCGCAGATCCGCTCGAAGCACGAGACCGGAGGCGACTTCCGGGCGCAGGTCGCCGCGAACGCGACCGGAGTGCGGCGGATCCGGGCGCTCGCCGCCCGCCACGGGCGGCAGACGCTCCGCGCCGCGATGGGCGAGCTGCTCGACTACACCGAGCGGCGCACACGGGCAGAGCTGGCGGGGCTTCCGCACGGGGTCTACGCGTCGGAGGGCACCGTCGACAACGACGGCTACACGGACGAGCCGGTCCACCTCAGGGCGCGCATCGAGCTCGCCGCGGACGGGGCCCGCTTCGACACGATCGGCTCCGATCCGCAGCGCCGCGCGCCCGTGAACTCGACCTACGCGATGACGTTCTCGGCGTGCGCGTACGCGCTCAAGTGCCTGATCGACCCCGACCTGCCCGTGAACGACGGCTTCTACCGCGTGATCGAGCTCGACGCGCCCCTCGGCACGGTCACGAACTGCGCCTGGCCCGGAGCCGTCGTCGGCGGCTGGGAGACGCAGACGCGGCTCGTCGACGTCATGTTCCGGGCCCTGCTGCCGGCGTTCGAGCATCGCCTCCCGGCGGGCACGAAGGCGATGATGTGCCAGGCGGGCTTCGGCTCGCTCGACCTCGCGAAGGGCAAGTACGTCTGCTTCTACGACACGCTCGCGGGTGGCTACGGCGGGCGCCTCGACCGCGACGGGCCGGATGCCGTCCAGACGCACGGGCAGAACACCGAGAACGCGCCGATCGAGGAGACCGAGCTCAACTACCCGGTGCGCATCGACCGGCTGTGCCTCGTCGAGGACTCCGACGGGGCCGGCCGCCGCCGCGGTGGGCTCGGCGTCCGCAAGGACTATCGCTTCGACCGTCCGACCACGTTCACGATCCTCGCCGACCGCGACAAGGCGGGGCCGCACGGCGCCCTCGGCGGCCACCCAGGTCGGAAGGCCGAGTACGTGCTCATCCGCGACGGCGAGGAGACCCGGCTCGGCTCGAAGACGACGGTCGAGCTCGTCGCCGGCGACCTGCTGAGCGTCCGCTCGTGCGGGGGCGGCGGCTACGGGCCGCCCGAGGAGCGCGAGCCGGAGCGCGTGCTGCGCGACGTGCTCGAGGGCAAGGTGAGCGCCGAGCGGGCGCGCGCCGTCTACCGGGTCGCGATCGACGGGCGTACCGTCGACGCGGCCGCCACCGACCAGCTGAGGAGCACGGGATGAGCGTCAGGCTCGCGATCGACATCGGCGGCACCTTCACCGACGCGACGCTCGTCGACGACGCGACCGGACGGGTGTCGATCGCGAAGGTGCTGACGACGCCGTCCGATCCGTCCGAGGGGTTCATGCAGGCGGCCGAGCGGGCGCTCGTGGAGGGCGAGGTCGAGCCGGCCGACGTAGGGCTCGTGGTGCACGCGACGACCGTGGCCACCAACGCGATCATCGAGGGCAAGATCGCGCGCAGCGGCTTCGTCACGACCGACGGGTTCCGCGACCTGCTCGAGATCGCCCGCCAGGTGCGCCCGACGCTCTACGACACGCAGTTCGAGAAGGCGCCGCCGCTCGTGCCGCGCGACCGGGCCGTCGTCGTCGCCGAGCGGCTCGGCCCGGCGGGGGACGTGCTCCAGCCACTCGACGACGGCTCGGTGCGCGAGGCGGCGGCGATCCTGCGGCGCGAGGGCGTCGAGTCGGTCGCCGTGTGCCTGCTGCACGCGTACGTCAACCCCGACCACGAGCAGCGGGTGGGCGAGATCCTCGCCGAGGCGCTTCCCGGCGTGCCCATCTCGCTCTCCTCGGACGTGGCGCCGGAGTTCCGCGAGTACCTCCGCGCCTCGACGACGGTGATCAACGCCGTCATCCGTCCGGTCGTCGAGCACTACCTCGCGGGCATCGAGGCCCGTCTCGCCGCGGCCGGCGTCGAGGCGAAGCTGCTCGTGATGCAGTCGAGCGGCGGCGTCTTCGGCTCGGATGCGGCGCGACGGCGGCCCGTCTTCATGGTCGAGTCCGGTCCTGCCGCCGGCGTCATCGCCTCGGCCCATCTAGGCGAGACGATCGGGATCCGCGACGTCCTCTCCTTCGACATGGGCGGCACGACCGCGAAGGTCGGGCTCATCCAGGACGGCCGGCCGTCCGTGACGAAGGACTACAACGTCGGTGGGCATGCGGGCGCCGGGATCGGCGGCATGTCGCTCTCCGGCTATCCCGTTCGGACGCCGGTCGTCGACCTCGTCGAGATCGGCGCCGGCGGCGGCTCGATCGCCTGGGTCGACTCCGGCGGGCTCCTGCGCGTCGGCCCGCGGAGCGCGGGGGCCGATCCGGGGCCCGTCTGCTACCGGCGCGGCGGCACCGAGCCGACGGTGACCGACGCGAACGTCGTGCTCGGCCGCCTCAATCCCCGCTACTTCCTCGGCGGCGAGATCTCGCTCGACGTCGAGGGGGCCGCCCGCGCGATCGAGGAGCGCTGTGCGACACCGCTCGGGCTCACCGTCACCGAGGCGGCGAACGGGATCGTCGAGATCGCGAACGCGGCGATGGTGAACGCGCTGCATCTGATCTCGGTGCAGCGGGGCTACGACCCGCGCGACTTCGTGCTCATCGGCTTCGGCGGCGCCGGGCCGGTGCACGCGAACGCTCTCGCCCGGGACGCCGAGATGCCAACCCTCCTGATCCCCCGGAGCCCGGGCATCTTCTCTGCCACCGGCCTGCTGACGACCGACCTCAAGTGGGACGCGGCGCAGACGGTGATGCGGCCGGTCGAGGAGCTCGGGGGCGAGGAGATGGAGGCGGCGTTCATGCGGCTCGAGGCGAAGGGACGCGCCGAGCTCGAGCGCGAGGGGATCGCCGCGGACGCGATCGAGTGCGTCCGGCAGGTCGACCTCCGCTATGTCGGACAGAGCTTCGAGCTGACGATCCCAGGGGGCGACGGGCTGCTCGACCGCTTCAACGCCGAGCACCATCGCACGTACGGGTTCAGCGCTCCCGGCGAGCCGGTCGAGGTCGTGAGCCTCCGCCTGACGAGCGTGGGACGGATCCCCAAGCCGCCCGCTCGCCAGGCCGGATCGGAGGGGAGCGTGACGCCGAAAGAGCGGCGCCCGGTGTTCTTCGCGGAGGCCGGCGGCTACGTCGACTGCCCGATCTACGGGCGCTACGAGCTTCCGGCCGGGGCGTCGTTCCCGGGCCCGGCGGTGGTGGAGGAGTTCGACTCGACCGTCGTCGTCCACCCGGGCTTCGCCGTGCGCGTCGACCCGATCGGCAACCTGATCATCGAGAGAGAGGCGTAGGCATGGCGTATAGCATCGTGCTGGCGAAGGACGTGATGATCCCCGTGCGCGACGGGATCCGGCTCGCGACCGATGTGTACCGGCCCGCCGTCGACGACGCCCTCGCCGACGGCCGCTTCCCGACCATCCTCCTCCGGACGCCGTACGACAAGACGGACAAGCGCTACACGGAGATCGCCGACACCTTCGTCCCCCACGGCTACGCCGTCGTCCTCCAGGACCTGCGCGACCGCTACCGGTCCGAGGGAACGCGGGACTACACCCATACGGTGACACCTCAGCAGGGGACGGACGGCTACGACACCGTCGAGTGGGTCGCGGCGCAGCCCTGGTCGAACGGGAAGGTCGGCACGTGCGGCAGCTCGTACGCGGCGATCACGCAGGTGCGCATGGCGCTCGAGCGGCCGCCGCATCTGAGTGCGATCTGGCCGGACGCGGTGCCGACCAACTCGTTCCAGAACCAGGCGCGGGAGGGCGGCGCGATGCAGCTCCACATGTTCTGGGCGCTCTTCATCCATGCGCAGGACTCGCAGGACATCGCCGGCCGGCCCGACCTCCAGGACGAGGTGTGGGACGACCTCCGGCGAATGCGAGAGCTGCTCGACTCGACCCCGTACAGGCGCGGACAGCTCTCTCTCCGGCATACACCCGAGCTCGAGGACGCGCTGATCGCCTACTACACCCAGGGCACCTACGACGAGTTCTGGGCGCAGGAGTCGAACGACTTCACCGCGCATTGGGATCGCCACGCCGACATCCCCGGCACGTTCACGACCGGCTGGTTCGACGCGTTCCCACACGCCGACAGCGAGTACTTCGCCGAGATGAAGCGGCGCAACGCGAGCCCGCAGCGGCTCGTGATCGGCCCGTGGAGCCACGTCGGGATGCGTGGCGACTCGAGCTTCTGCCGTGACGTCGACTTCGGGCCCGAGAGCGTGTAGGGCGTCAAGCGCTATTTCGCCGAGCAACTGCGCTGGTTCGACCGCTGGCTCAAGGAGGAGCCGAACGGCCTCGAGGACGAGCCACCCGTCCGGATCTTCGTCATGGGCGGCGGCAGCGGCAAGCGTCTCGCGAGCGGGAAGCTCGACCGCGGTGGTCGCTGGCGCGACGAGTACCGTCGCTCGGCGGCCTCCTCTGCCAGATCGGCGAGTTGCCGGCCGGCGACGGCTCCGATCAGGAGCAGATGTGGACGCGGTTCCTGAACCCCGTCCTGCGGCTGCGGAACGTCCTCTCGCCCGGCCCCGATCACCAGAAGGAGACGCCGGAGGTGTTCGGCGCGCGCGAGCCCTACCCGCTCCTCCGCGACCGGCCGGACGTCCTCTGCTTCCGCACCGATCCGCTCGCCGGGCCGGTCGAGGTTACGGGACCGGTGACGGTGACGCTCTGGATCGCGTCGAGCGCGCCCGACACCGACTTCACGGCGAAGCTCGTCGACGAGCACCCGCCGAGCGAGGACTACCCGGACGGCTATCACCTCGGCCTCACGGACTCCGTGATCCGCTGCCGCTACCGCGAGGGCTTCGATCGCGAGGTGCTGATGGAGCCTGGAGAGGCCTACGACCTCGGCAAGGTGCACGGCGTGCCGTGCCACCGGCTCTGGGGCGGCCGGGTGCGCGACGACGTGCGCCTCTACGGCCACCTCGGTGGCGGGCACATGGAGTCGATGTACGAGACCGAGGAGGCCGGGCGGATGGCGGAGCTCGCCCGGGCGATGGTCGAGCAGGGCTTCACCGCGTTCAAGTCGATGGCCGTGCCCGCCACGGCGCCGCTCGAGGGGCTCGCGCCGATCCGCCAGGCGGAGCGTTGCGTCGCCGCGATGCGCGAGGCGGTGGGGGAGGGCGTCGACATCATGGTCGACTGCCACGCCCGGCCGAGCCCGCGCATGGCGCACCTGTTCGCGAAGGCGCTCGAGCCGTACGGGCTCTTCTCGCTCGAGGAGCCGTGCTGGCCCGAGCGGATCGACGACATCGCCGACGTCCAGCGGTCGGTGTCGACCCCGATCGCCACGGGCGAGCGGCTCGTCGGCGTCCACGCTTTCCGTGAGCTCCTCGAGAAGCGCGCGTGCAGCGTCATCCAGCCGGACATCACGCACTGCGGCGGGCTCACCGAGGCGCGCCGGATCGCCGCACTGGCCGAGACGTACCGCGTCGCGCTCGCGCCGCACAACCCGCAGGGACCGGTCTCGACCGCCGCCTCGATCGAGCTCGGTCTGGCGACGCCGTCGTACGTCATCTGCGAGGCGGTCACGTCGGACGTCCCCTGGCGCGACGAGGTGGCGGCGCCGTCGCACGAGATCGATCGCGACGGGATGCGCGCGCTGCCCGGCGAGAAGCCGGGGCTCGGGATCGAGATCGACCTCGACGTGGTCGCGAAGCACCCGTTCCAGCCGGACATCCCGATGCGCCTCTACTACGCCGACGGGAGCGTCGGGGACTGGTAGGGCGCTGGGCGGTCGGATCGCCTAGCGCGCTCGGCAGACCGTCGCGGCGGCCGAGTTGGAACGAAGTCGGAACGGTTTGGAACAGACGCGCAACACTTTGCGGGTTAGGCTCATTGCCAGAAGGGGAGGAGGCCGGTGGCCCAGGGACGATGTCCGTTTCGGACAGGTCCCTGGAGGCGGAGGACTGGAGGCGGAGGAACAGCGCTCGTGCCCCCGTCGTGCGCCGCGCGCGCCCTCGATCGGATCGCCGGCGCTGGTCAGTCGCCGAGATCGGCGCGCGTCTTCGGGGCACCGAGGGCGAGCCAGGCCGCGATCGCGACGGGCGCAGCGCCGGCGAGGAGCGCGATCCCGAGCCAGCCGCCCGCGTCGCGCACGACGAGGACCTCGGCCACGACGGCGATCGCGATCGAGCCGAAGGCGAGGCCGCCTGCGAGTGGGCGATGCGAGCGCGTGGTCTTCTATCGGCGCCGAGACGACGGGACCTCAGCCTCGGGTGGCCCCGCGTCGTAGGATCCGACTGCGAGGCCCCGCACAGCCGATGGGACGACTCAGCTTCATCGTGGGCGATCTGACGTCGCAGGACGTCGACGCGATCGTCAACGCCGCGAACGACCGGCTCCTTCCGGGCGGTGGCGTCTGCGGCGCGATCCTCCGTGCGGGCGGCGAGGCGATCTTCGAGGAAGCTGCCCGAATCGGTCACTGCGCCCCGGGCGACGCCGTGATCACCGGTGCGGGACGGCTGCGCGCGCGCCACGTCGTCCACGCCGTCGGACCGGTCTGGCAGGGCGGCGACCACGGCGAGTCCGGTCTCCTCGCCTCGGCCTACCGCCGGTCGCTCGAGGTCGCGGCGGCCGCGGGGTGCCGGACGATCGCCTTCCCGGCCCTCTCGACCGGGATCTACGGCTACCCGCTCGGCCTCGCAGCGGACGTCGCGGTCGGGGCGGTCGCGCCCCTCGTCGATCGCTTCGACGAGATCCGCTTCGTCTTCCTCGACGCCGCCGCGCGCGGGGTGTTCGCCGTCGCGGCAGGCGAGGCGGGCGCGGGCAATGAGCCCGGAAGCACGTCGGGCGCCGCGGGGACGAGTCCACCCGCGGCGCCCGAGAGCGCATGAAGCGAAGAAGCTGCCTAGCGCGCCTTGAGGGCGGCGAGAAGCTCCTGATGGCGGCGCTCCGCGGCCGGAACCGCCTCCTCGCCCGGCTTCTTCTTCCGGCTCATCGCCGCCTGCACCGGCTTGACGACGAAGAAGAACACGGCCGCCGCGGTCGCGGCGAACGTGATCGCGTCGTTGATGAAGGCGCCGTAGCGGAAGATGGCGTCGTTGATCGTGAACGTGAGGTTGCTGAAGTCCGGCTTGCCGATGATCATCGCGATGATCGGCATCACCAGGTTCTTGACCAGCGAGTTGACGAGCGCGCCGAACACGACGCCCATGACGAAGGCAACCGCGAGATCGACGATGTTGCCCTGCATGAGAAACGCCTTGAAGTCCTTGAGCATCCCACGTACTCCCTTCTCGAGTCGACATCCCTCAGCCCACCGGGCTGGACGGCGCAATCAATGGCATAGATCACGGCGGAGTACAATACGACGATGCTCGGCGAAGTCCTCACAGCGATCGTGACGCCGTTCGACAGGGACGGCAACGTCGACTACGACGCCTTCCGCGCGCTCGCGAGCCATCTGGTCGAGAACGGCTCGGATGGTCTCGTCGTCGTGGGGACGACCGGGGAGGCTTCGACCCTCGGCGACGACGAGCGGGTGGAGCTGTACCGCGTCGCGATCGACGAGGTCGGCGATCGGGCAACGGTCGTCGCGGGCACCGGCTCGAACGACACGGCGCACACCGTCCACCTCACGGCCGCGGCCGACGAGGCAGGCGTCGACGGGATGCTGATCGTGACGCCGTACTACAACAAGCCCCCGCAGCGCGGCATCGTCGCGCACGTCGAGGCGGCCGCTGCGGTGACCGACAAGCCGATCGTCTTCTACGACATCCCGGGCCGCGTCGTCGTCGACGTCGAGCCGGCGACGATCGCGCGTCTTGCCGAGATCGAGAACGTCACCGCCGTCAAGCAGGCGAAGCCGTCGCTCGACGCAGCGCGCAACGTGATCGCGTGCGGGCTCGATCTCTACGCGGGCGACGACGACCTGATCATGCCGTTCCTCGAGATCGGCGGCCTCGGCGGGATCTGCGTCCACACGCACGTCGTCGGGAACCAGGTGAAGGAGATGGTCCGCCGGTTCCGTGCCGGCGACGTCGACGGTGCCCGGGCGCTCGACCGCGAGCTCGTGCCGTCGATCGAGATCCTCCGCGTTGTCACGAACCCGATCGGGATCAAGAAGGCGCTGCAGCTCCTCGGGCACGAGGTCGGCGGGCTCCGGCTGCCTCTCGTCGAGGCGGACGAGGCCGAGACGGTGGCGATCAAGGGCTGCCTCGAGCGGCTCGGCCTGCTGACGGCGGCCGCGAGCTGACCCCTACTCGCCGGGCCCTTCGCGGGTGCCGCCTACACTGAGCGCGCGAATGAGCGACCAGGCGCTCCACATCATCCCGCTCGGCGGCCTCGGCGAGGTCGGCAAGAACATGACCGTGTTCGAGCTCGGCGACGAGCTGATCGTGATCGACGCCGGTCTCGCGTTCCCGCGCGACGAGCATCTCGGCGTCGACCTCGTGCTGCCGGACTTCTCGTACCTCTACGACCGGCCGGTGCGGGCGATCGTCCTCACCCACGGCCACGAGGACCACGTGGGCGCGCTCCCGTACGTGCTGCGCGAGGTCGAGGTGGACGAGGTCATCGCGACGCGGCTGACGCTGAGCCTGATCAAGTCGAAGCTGGACGAGCACGGGCTCGGCGCCTCGACGGAGCTGCGCGAGTCGAGCCCCGAGGCGGAGCCGATCGAGGTCGGGCCGTTCCGGCTCGAGTTCGTCCGCATGGCGCACTCGATCCCCGACGCGGTCGCGATCGTGATCGAGACGCCGGCCGGGCGCGTGCTGCACACGGGCGACTGGAAGCTCGACCACACGCCCGTCGACGGCCTGAAGACCGACGTCGGCCGGCTCGCCGAGCTCGGCAACCGCGGGATCGACCTCCTCCTCGGCGACTCGACGAACGCGGAGCGTCCGGGCATGACGGGGTCGGAGCGGCTCGTCGGCGAGGCCTTCCGCCAGATCATCCCGCTCCGCAAGGGTCGGGTCATCGTCGCCTCTTTCGCGTCGAACATCCACCGCATGCAGCAGGCGGCCGAGGTGGCGATCGCCAACGGCCGCAAGGTGGCCGTCGTCGGGCGCTCGGCGCGCAAGAACATGAACATCGCCCGGAACCTCGGCTTCGTGGAGCTGCCGGAGGAGGAGCTGATCTCGCCCAAGGAGGCGATGGACCTGCCGCCCGACGAGGTGCTGATCCTCTGCACGGGCAGCCAGGGTGAGCCGATGAGCGCGCTCACGCGGATCGCATACGGCGACCACCCGAACGTGACCGTCGAGCGGGGCGACACCGTGATCATCTCGGCGAAGCCCGTCCCCGGCAACGAGTTGCGCGTCCACGACTCGATCAACCGGCTCGCGCGGGCGGGAGCGGAGGTGCTGCACCAGGAGATGTCCGACGTGCACGTCTCCGGCCACGCGTGCTCCGAGGAGCTGCGCACGCTGCTCTCGCTCGTGCGCCCGAAGGCGGTGATGCCGATCCACGGCGAGTACCGCATGCTGGCCGCCCACGCACAGCTGGCGCGTGACGCGGGCGTCCCGGCGAACGCGATCGTCCTCGCCGACAACGGCTCGGTCGTCGAGCTCACCCCGGGCGGCGTGCGGATCGTCGACCAGATCGAGTCCGGCGTCACGTTCGTCGACGGGCTCGGCGTCGGCGACGTCGAGGACGTGGCGCTCCGCGATCGCCGCCGGCTGGCGGAGGACGGGGTGCTGATCATCGTCACGACGATCGCTCTCTCCGACGGCGGCGAGATCGCGGCGCCGGAGCTGATCGCCCGCGGTCTCGCCGAGGACGACGAGCTGCTCGACGAGATGCGGGCAGAGGCGGAGCGCGTCGTCGAGGAGATGGCGCGCGACGGGATCACCGAGATCAAGCTGCTCCAGGAGCACCTGCACGACGCGGTCGGGGGGATCGTCTACGGGCGCACGCGGAGACGCCCGATGATCCTCCCCGTCGTGATCGAGGTCTAGGTGCGTCCGTTCCTGCCGATGAAGGTGTCATGACATCTGCCCTCGGACGCACTGAGCCGCTTCGCGGCTTGTCTTCTGGGATTTGACAGGGGTGACGCGTGAGCGCAGTCGATCGCGTCGAGGAGCACCGGTCGGGGGACTGGTCCGACGTCATCGCTCGCCACGCGGCGCGCCGGCCGACGGCGCAGAAGCTGACCGTGCAGCTGCGGGCCTGCGAGGCGGCAGCGCTTGCCTTCTGCCGCCTGCTCGAGCGCTGGAATCGGGGGGATGCCGTGCCGGCGACGCCCGGCCAGCGGGTGGCAGCGCTCCGTCATGCCGCCGACCGGATCGAGACAGCGCTGGCCGGGCTCGAGACGCCGCTCGGCCGCTTCCTGCTCGAGCTCGAGCCGGCGACGGCGGAGGGCCGCTCCTGGTACGGCGGACCGGGCGCCGGCGAGCTCGTCGAGTGGAAGCCCGTCCTCGATCGCGCCGGCGTCCCGGTGTGTCCGAACCGCGTCGCTGCGACCTATCTCGAGCTCGCGATCCTCGTCCGCGCGCTGCAGAACCTCTCCGACGCCGAGCGGCTCGACGCCGCCCCGGACGCCTCGTCGCTCTGGGCCGGGCTCTTCGACCTGCGCGACACCCTGCTCGGGTCGACCGTGAACGACCTGCGGGCTCTCGCCGCCTGAGGCGCGTCGTCACGTACGCTCGAGCCGGCGGGGCCGTCCGGCCGTGCCACGGCGAGCGAGGAGGCGAGGATGGGCCATGCATTCACGACCATCGACGAGCTCGGGGACGGCCCGGGTTTCCGCAAGGTGCGGCAGGCGCTCGGTGTGACCGCGTTCGGGGCGAACGCGATCGTGATGCCGGCGCGATTCGAGGGCTTCGAGCACTTCCACGACGAGCAGGACGAGCTCTACTTCGTCCACGCGGGGACGGCGCGCTTCGAGGTGGAGGGCGAGGAGCGGCTGGTCGGGCCGGGCGGCCTCGTCCACGTCGAGTCGACGACCCCGCGCAAGTTCTCGAACGCGGGGGACGACGACCTCGTCGTGCTCGTGGTCGGCGGCAAGGGCGGCTACGTCGGCCGGGACGGGCATCTCGTCGACCCCGCCGACGCCGAACGCCGCCGGGCCTTCGGCTGAGCCGGGCAGGCGCGGACGCTCCCTCGATGAGAGTCGCGGTCGTCGGCTCGGTCAACCTCGACCTCGTCGTGCGCCTCGAGCGCCTACCGCGCCCCGGGGAGACGATCACCGGCGGCACGCTCCTTCGCGTCCCGGGCGGCAAGGGCGCGAACCAGGCGCTCGCCTGCGCGAGGCTCGGCGCCGAGGTGACGCTGATCGCCGCGGTCGGAGACGACCCATTCGCGGCGGAAGCGCTCGTCGAGCTCGAGCGGGGCGGCGTCGGCCTCGACCTCCGGCGGACCGGCGAGCCGACCGGTGTGGCGCTGATCCAGGTCGACGCCACGGGCGAGACGACGATCGCCGTCGCTCCCGGCGCCAACGCCACGCTCGGCGCCGTCCAGCTGCCGCCGCACGACGCCGTCCTCTGCCAGCTGGAGGTGCCGGATGCGGCCGTCCTGTCGGCGTGGGAGGGGTGCACGGGCCTCTTCTGCCTGAACGCGGCGCCGGCGCGCCCGATCGGCGTCGACGCCGACCTCACCGTCGTCAACAGGCTCGAGCTCGACGCGCTCTCCCGGCGTGACGGGCTCGTCGCCCTCACCCTCGGAGCTGAGGGCGCCGTCCTGCTCGACGACGGCGTCGAGGTCGCCCGGGCGGCGCCGCCCCCCGTCACGGCCGTCGACGGCACGGCTGCCGGCGATGCGTTCACCGCGTGCCTGCTCGTCTCGTTCCTGGAGGGACGCGAGCCGGAGGAGGCGCTCCGGCGGGCGTGCGCCGCCGGCGCGATCGCCGCGTCGCGGCTCGGGGCCCAGCCGTCGCTGCCGACGGCTGCCGAGCTCGACGGGGCTAGCCGTTAGTGCCTGGCCGCTGTTGTTGTTTGCCGGGTGTGCGCGCGTCTGCTGGGTGTGGGACGTGGGGTAGAGACGCGCGCACACCCGGATCCTGAAGCCGGGAACCTGCGGTTCCCTGGGACCCCTCCTCACGTTTGAGTCTCGCACTGTGCCTCCGCGTCTGGTTTCAGCCAGACGCGTCCAACGGACGCGGTAGATCACCAAGGCGTCAGAGCACCGAAGCCTGATCCCGCGGAGAGTGCCGTGTTCCTGCAGACGCGTCTGGCTGAAGCCAGACGCGGGCAGGCTGGTGCAGGACGCGATCGCGAGGGAGGTGCCCCAGGGAATCGCACGGGCAGACGAGGAGCGACATACTCGGGACATGCCGACGCCGATCGTCCTCGACTGCGATCCCGGACACGACGACGCGATCGCCCTGCTGCTCGCGCTCGCGAGCCCCGAGCTCGAGCTGCTCGCCGTGACGACGACCCACGGCAACCAGACGCTCGAGAAGACGACCGCGAACGCGCTCCGCGTCCTGGAGCTCGCGGGGCGGACGGACGTGCCGGTCGGGGTCGGCGCCGAGCGGCCGCTCGAGCGGGAGCTGACTGTGGCGGCGCACGTCCACGGCGACAGCGGCCTCGACGGGCCCGTCCTGCCGTCCCCGTCGCTCCGGCCGAGCGCAGACGACGCCGTCGCCCTGATCGCACGCGCTGTCGGCGCGAGCGCGGCGCCCGTGACGCTCGTGCCGACCGGGCCGCTGACGAACGTTGCGCGCTACCTCGCGGTCCACGGCGCGGAAGGGCTCGACCGGATCGTCTGGATGGGTGGGGCGATCGCCGAGGGCAACATGACCCCCGCGGCCGAGTTCAACGCCTGGGCCGACCCCGAGGCCGTCGACGCCGTGCTCCACTGCGGCCTCGACCTGACGATGATCGGCCTCGACGTCACGCACCGGGCGGTGACGACGCCTGCTCTCCAGGCGAAGCTGCGAGAGGTGGGGCGCGTCGGGACCTTCGTGGCGGATCTCGTCGACTTCTTCACCGTCTACCACCGCGAGACGTACGGCTGGGACGGCGCTCCGATCCACGATGCGGTCGCCGTCGCGCACGTGATCGACCCGACGCTCGTCGCGACCCGGCTGCGGAACGTGGAGGTGGAGCTCGCGTCCGAGCTCTGCCGGGGCCGGACCGTCGTCGATCTCTGGAACCGCACCGAGCGGCCGGCGAACGTCCATGTCGGCGTCGACCTCGACACCGAGCGCTTCTTCGCGCTCCTGCTCGAGCGGATCGCAGCGCTCGGCTGAGCTCGCCTCCCGTTTACGCATCCGGCTGAAGACGCGGGAGGGAGTGAAGGACGACGTGGCAGAGCCGGCGAGTCGCTAGACGATCTCCGCGAGGCGGATGCCGGCCCACACCGCAGCGAGCCCCGCCGCCAGCGAGCCGACCGAGTTCGCGATCGCGCTCCCCACGTGGCCAGCGTCGAGCAGCCGGTAGGTGTCGAGCGACAGCGTCGAGAAGGTCGTGTACGCGCCGAGGAACCCGGTCAGCACCGCGGTTCTGAGCCAGGAGACGTCCTCGAACCTCGGCTCCATCCAGGTCACGAGGAACCCGATCAGGAACGCGCCGGAGACGTTGACGACGAAGATGCCCCACGGGAAGGCACCGCCACGACGTCCGATCCACTCGTCGAGGCCGTACCGTGCGAGCGCGCCGAAGGCACCTGCGAAGGCGAGTCCGAGAACGACGGGCACGAAGGCTGAGGATACGGCGACGGCCGGGCGGCTCGTCCGGTCTCGCTCAATCCGGCGCAGGAGACCGCCGGCCGCCGCAGAAGGTGCGCCAATGGCCACGGCATCGAAGCGCAAGCCGAGCCGCGCGCCCAAGCGGGCCCCGAGACCCAAGACTCCGGCCCGCGTCAAGAAGCGGACACGGAAGGCGCGGTCGCACCACCATCCCGAGCTCTGGGGGCTCGGGATGGCGGCGCTCGGCCTCTTCCTCGCGGTCGTCCTCTGGTTCGGGCTCGACGGCGGCGTCGTCGGCTCGCGCGCGTCGTCGTGGGCGCAGGCCGTCGTCGGCGCCGCAGCCTACGTGCTGCCGATCGTCCTCGGCGGCGTCGGCGGTCTGATGATGCTGCGCAGCGCGCTCGTCGACGTGAAGCCGTTCCGCGCCGGGCTGCCGGTCGCGGTCGTCGGGCTGATGATCACGCTCGGCGAGGGCCACGGCAGGTTCGTCGGTCGCATCCTCGGCGGCACGATCGGGGACGTGCTCGGCGGCGCCGGCCAGGGGATCGTCGGGATCGCGCTCCTCGTCGCCGGCTCGCTCCTGCTCACGGGCGCCTCCGCGGGCCAGGTCCTCCGCCGCTCGGGAGGAGCTGTCCGCGTCGCCGGCAAGGCCGCGCGCCGCACGATCGAGAGCTTCGAATGGTCGGAGGTCGCCGCGCTCCCCGAGGCGCCGAAGCGGCGGCAGCGCGAGCGG
>VGCB01000008.1 GCA_016870235.1 Actinomycetota bacterium
GGCCGCCCGGTCGCCGCCCACTGCGGCGGCTCCCACTGGGCGATCCGCCTCGCCGAGCTCGGCGGCCGCTCCGTCGAGCACGGCTACGCGCTCGACGAGGAGGCGGCGGCGGCGATGGCACGGGCGGGAACCTGGCTCGTGCCGACGATCTCCGTGACCCACGACGTGGCGCTGATGGACAAGGACAACTGGCCTGCGCACGCACGCGACCGGGCGCTCGCGACGGCCCCCGGTCACGCCGACGCGGTGCGCGCGTGCCTCGCCGCGGGCGTCAAGCTCGCGGTCGGCGCCGACCTCAACCCGATCGGCCCGCGCCTGCACGAGGAGCTGCGCCAGCTCGAGGCGATCGGCCTCGACCGCCTGGCCGTCCTGCGGGCGGCGACCGCCGGTGGCCGTGAGCTGAACGGCCTCGGCTCGGAGACGGCACCGCAGCCCGGCTCCGCTGCCGATCTCCTGCTCCTCGAAGGCAGCCCGCTCGACGACCTCTCCGTTCTCTCCCGACCGGCCGGCGTCCTCGCCTTCGGTCGCTTCCTCGTCCATCCCTGAGCCCAGGAGGTTCCCATGCCGTGCGCATCCCGTGACGAGCTCCCGCTCCAGCACGTCACCGACACCTACAGCGCCCGCTTCGCCGACTGGGGTGGCATCACCGTCGGCTTCGAGTCCGCGCCGGCGGGCATGGACGCGCAGTCCTCGCTCAAGGGCTTGCCCGACGACCGCTGCCAGGCAAACCACTGGGGCTACCTGTTCTCCGGTCGCATCGTCGTCGACTACGGCGACCGCCAGGAGACGATCGTCGGCGGCCAGGCCTACCACATCCCGCCCGGGCACCTGATCACGTTCGAGGAGGACACCGAGGCGATCGAGTTCACGCCGACGGACGAGCTCGAGCAGACGCTCGCCGTCGTCCGGAGGAACGCGGCGAAGAGCGGCTGAGCCTGGATCCACCGATGGGCGTGACCGCGGGGCGCCTGCCAGGGTCGTCAGGACGTGCGCGGGACAGGTCGGGAATGCTGCTGCCTTGTCGATCCTGTCCCGCGCGCGCAGCGCACCGCCTGGGAAGCGGCCTGGCGAGCCTGGCAGGATGCACCGCCCGCGCCAATCGGTGGATCCAGGCTGAGCTCAGTCGGGCGGACGGCGGCCGATCGGGTGCATGTCGACCCGGTGGAAGTCCTTGCTGCCGGCCTCCTCGAGCCTGAGCGTGGCGATGCGCCAGCCGGCGTCCGTCCGCCGGTAGGTGTGCCGGTAGCGGCCCCACAGCTCCCCGTCCGGGCGTCCGTCCACGTACCGGTGCCAGGCGTAGACGTAGCAGACGCTGCTCGCCCGGTCGGGCCCGTCGAACCAGATCTCGAAGTTCGAGACATGATGGCTCGTGGCCGCGAAGAGATCCCGCAGGCCGACCGCGAGGATCTCGGCGATCGCCGCCGGGCCGCCGTGGATCGTCGGAAAGCCGGGGCCGTAGTCGATCGTCGCGTCCTCGACGAAGAGGCCGCCGAGCGCCTCCGGGTCGTTCTCGTCGAAGTGCCGGCAGTAGCGGTGCACGAGGTCGGCGACCTCGATCCGATCGAGCAGCTCGCGGATCCCGTCCGTCATGCGGTCGCCTTCCAGCAGCGGACCTCGTGTCCTTCCGTGAGAGGACGCAGGGACTGCGTCTCGCGGCAGCGCTCCTCGGCGAGCGGGCAGCGGTCGAGGAGCCTGCAGCCCGTGCAGGCCTCGTCGTCCGCGAGCTCGCCGCGGAGCCGCGCCGACCCCGTCGCGGCCTTGCGGCGCGCGAACGACGTCGCCTCGAGCAGGCCGCGCGTGTACGGGTGGGCAGGCCGCTCGAGCACGTCGGCGGCCGGGCCGATCTCCACGATCTGACCGCGGTACATGACCGCGACCCGGTCGGACATGGCGCGCACGACGGAGAGGTCGTGCGAGATCAGCACAATCGTCAGCTGCCTGGCCTCGCGCTCGTCGAGCAGCAGGTTCACGATCTGACCGCGGATCGAGACGTCGAGTGACGAGGTCGGCTCGTCGACGACGAGGAGCTTCGGGTTCGAGGCGAGCGAGCGCGCGATCGAGAGCCGCTGGAGCTGCCCGCCGCTGACCTGCGCCGGGTACCGGTCGAGGATGGCCGGGTCGAGACCGACGGAGGCGGCCGCAGCCACGGCCTCCTGCGCAGCGGTCGCCTTCGTGAAGCCTGAGCGCAACTGTAGGAACTCGCCCATGCTCCGCGTGATCTTCCACCGCGGGTCGAACGACGCGAGCGGGTCCTGGAGCACGATCTGCATGTCGCGCCGGCGCTCGCGGAACCGCTTCTCGGGGAGCTCGTCGATGCGCTCCCCGTCGAAGGAGATCCGGCCGGCGGTGAGCGGCGTTAGCTTGAGCACCAGGCGCGCGAGCGTCGACTTGCCGGAGCCGGACTCGCCGACGACGCCGAAGATCTCACCCGGCTCGACGCTGAGCGAGACGCCGTCGACCGCCCGCACGGTGGCCCCGTCGGCCGGGAACGTCTTCTCGGCCTCCTCGACCTCGAGCAGCGCGGTCCCGCTCAACGGAGATGACATGCGACCCTCCTCCCACCTTTCTCCTCGAGGGCGGGCACCGAGTCCGCGCATACGGGCTCCGCCACCTCGCAGCGCGAGGCGAACGGGCAGCCGGCGTGTGCGTGCGTCAGCACGGGCGTCGACCCGGGGATCGCGCGCATCCGACCCGACTCGGTGACGTCGAAGCACGCGACGAGCGCCGCCGTGTACGGGCTCAGCGCCCCCTCCAGGATCGGGCCGGCCGGGCCGGACTCGAGAACCGTGCCCGCGTACATGACCACGACCTCGTCGCAGGTCGCTGCGATGACGCCGATGTCGTGGCTGATCAGGAGGAGCGAAGCATCGCGCTCGCGGATGCGGGTCACGAGCAGCTCGAGCACGTCCTCCTGCACCGTCGCGTCGAGCCCGGTCGTCGGCTCGTCGGCGATCAGCAGCCTCGGCGAGCACGCGAGCGCCCGCGCCAGGGCCGCGCGCTGCGCCATCCCGCCCGAGTACTGGTGCGGGTAGTCGTCGGCCCGGCGGCGCGCGTTGCGGATCCCCATGCCGTCGAGCAGCTCAACCGCATGCTCCCACGCCTCCCGCTTTCCCGCTCCTGTATGGACGCGTGTGACCTCCGCGATCTGCTTGCCGACGGAGATGACGGGGTTGAGCGACGCCCGGGGGTTCTGGAAGACGATCGAGATCTTCGCGCCGCGGATCGCGCGCAGCTGCCGCTCCGGCAGCGTCAGGAGATCGCGCCCCTCGAACAGGATCGTGCCGGAGGTGAGGGCGACACCCGCCGGCAGGAGCCCGAGGATCGCCGCGGTCGTGAGGCTCTTGCCGGAGCCCGACTCGCCGACGACACCGACGATCGCGTTCCTGGGCACGGTGAAGGTGATGTCCTGCAGGGGGAACGTCTCGCCCTGGCGCGTCCGCGCCCGCGCGGCGAGGCGATCGACGACGAGCAGATCGCCGTCCCGCGCGTCGTCCGTCGCGCGCACCGGATCGGGGGCCACGGACGTCATGGGCGGAGGGAGACCTCCCGCCGGAAGCTGTCGGCGATCTCGTTGAGCGCGAGGACGACGACGATGATCGCGAGGCCGGGGAAGACGGAGACCCACCACTCGCCCGTGACGATGTAGTCGGTCCCGAGTCGCACCATGAGCCCCCATTCGGCCGTCGGCAGCCGGACGCCGATGCCGATGAAGCTGAGCCCTGCGAGGATCTGGATCGCCCACGCGCAGTTGACCGAGAACTGCGCGATCGCGACCTCGCGGACGTTCGGGAGGATGTGACCGAACAGGATCTGGCGCGTCGATCTCCCGGCCGCCCGCGCCATGATCACGTAGTCCGAATCGCGAAGCGGGATCACCGCGTTTCGCGTCAACCGGAAGTACACGGGGGCGTTGACGATCGCGATGATGAAGACGAGGTTGCGGAGGCTCGAGCCGAGGGCGGCCGCGACACCCATTGCGAGGAGGAGGGCGGGGAACGCCTGGAACGACTCCGCGATCCGCATCGTCACCTGATCGAACCACCCGCGACGGTAAGCGGCGAGCGCGCCGAGCGGCATCCCCACGACGAGGGCAAGGAGCGACGCCAGCACGGCGACGGTGAGGTCGATCCGCGCCGCGTGGATCACGCGCGAGAACACGTCGAGACCGAACTGATCGGTGCCGAAGAAGTGCGCGCCCGACGGCGCCTCGAGCTCGCCGAAGCTGTCGACCGCCTCGGGGTCGCTCCCGATCAGCGGAGCGAAGATCGCGAGCACGACGATGGCGAAGAGCACGCCGAGCGCGACCAGACGACCCGTCGGCGTCCCGCGCCTCCACCGTCCCGCACGCTCCCGGACGGCGGCAGCCACCGACGCGGTCTCGCGTGCCGAGCTCGTGCTCACGATCGTGCCCGCGGGTCGATGACGAGGTGCACGACGTCCATCAGCAGGTAGACGAGGAGGTAGGTGACGGCGCTGATCAGCACGACCGCCATCACGGGCGCATAGTCGGACGCGGCGATCGAGTCCACCGCGTACTTGCCGATCCCCGGCCAGGCGAACACGTACTCGACGAGGACGGTTCCGCCCATCACGTAGCCGAAGACGGTCGCCATCATCGCCGTCACCGGCAGCAGCGCGTTCGGGAGCGCGTGCCGGAGGACGGTCCGCCGACGCGAGAGGCCGAGCGCGCGGGCAGCGCGGACATACTGCGAGTCGAGGACGTCGATCATGAACGTCCGGGTCACCCGCATGATCGGGGCGCCGATCACGATCGCGAGAGTGAGCGCCGGGAGCACCAGCTGGGCGAGGGCGGCGGAGAGCGCGGACCAGTCGCCGGTGGCAATGGCGTCGATCGTGTAGAAGCCGGTGTGCGACTCAGGCGCGCTGCCGGCCGTGCGGCCGAGCGGCGCCGGCGCCCATTCCAGAGTCGAATAGAAGACGAGCACGAGCACGATCCCGAGCCAGAAGTCCGGCAGCGAGACGCCGATGCCCGAGAACGAGGTGGCGCCGCGGTCGACGACCGACCCTCGCATGACGGCGGCGAGGACGCCGAGGGGCAGCGACCAGAGGAGCGCCAGCAGCGTCGCCGCGAGACCGAGCTCGACCGTGGCCGGCCACCGGCTCTCGAGGTCGGTCGTGACTGCCTGGCTCGTCCGGTACGACGTCCCGAGGTCGCCCCGTACGAGGTCGGAGACGTAGACGCCGAACTGCTCGGGGATCGACTTGTCGAGCCCGAGCTGCTTCGTCGCCGCCGCCACCGTCTCCTCGTCGGCCTGGTTGCCCACGAGGAGGTACACCGGGTTGCCGGGGAGGACGCGCGTCATCAGGAAGGAGATGACGACGACGGCGGCGATCCCGATCGCGAACGAGACGAGCCGCTTGAGGAGGAATCGACCGAGCTTCACTCGAGCGCCGATTCTCTCAGCGTGGACGGCGCCGCGCCGGAGCGGCTCCGGGAGCCCGAAGCTCCCGGCCGGCTCGCTCCGGCGCGGACGGCGTCGCCATCAGCGTCCTAGCTCGACTTGGACATGTTGTAGAACCACGGGATCTCGTTCTGCCGGTGCACGAAGCCGCTGACGGTGTCGCGCATCGCGATCTCGTACGAGGGCTGCGCGAGCCACACGTACGGCGAGTCGCTGATGATCAGCTTCTGCGCGCGCGCGAACATGGCCTTCCGCTTGGCCTCGTTCGCCTCCGCCCAGCCGGCCGTGATGATCTTGTCGACCTCCTTGTTGCAGTAGCCGACGTAGTTGCCGAACACGCCGCACTGGTAGAGGAGCGACATCACGTAGTTCGGGTCGGAGATCCACGGCAGCATCGTGTCGACGTACATCGTCAGGTCCTTCTTCGCCAGCCGCTCGGCGTACACGGCGGGCGTGAGCTGCTCGATCTCGACCGGGATGCCGACCGCGTCGAGCTGTGCCTTCACGCGCACGGCGATCTCCTGCAGGATCACCCGCGAGCTGTCGATCGACAGGGTCACCTTGTCACCGCCGAAGCCCGACTGCTGAACGAGCTTTTTCGCGTTCGCGGCGTTCAGCTTGTACCCGGTCGACGGGGGCACCACGAACGGGGAGCCGGTCACGATCGGCCCGTACGTCCGCTGGGCGTTGCCGCGGAAGACGTCCTTGAGGATGCCGTTGTAGTCGATCGCGTTGGCGACCGCCTGGCGAAGCACCTTGTTGTCGAACGGCGGCTTCGTATTGTTGAGGCCGACCAGCGCCTGGGTGTCGGACGGGAAGCGCACGACCTTGACGCCGGAGGTGCCCTCGAGCGACGCGAGCTGGTCGGGCGTCAGGCCGTCGGCGAGATCGACGGCACCGGTCCTGAGCAGGCTCAGGCGCTGCGCGGCCGACGGGACGACCTTCCAGACGATCTTCTTGATCTTGGGCGCTCCGGCCCAGTAGTTCTCGTTCGCCTCGAAGACGAGCTCCTGGTCGGGGATGCGCTGGACGAGGCGGTACGGCCCCGTGCCGTTGGAGGCGTTCTTCGAGAGCCACTTCTCGGCCCAGGGGTCCTTCGCGGTCGCCTTGCCCTTCACGCTTGCCGGGTCGAGGATGCCGCCACCGGCCATGTAGAGCGCCTGAATCGCGAGCACGCTCGGCTTCGACGCCTTCAGCTCGATCGTCAGCGGACCGACGACCTTCGCCGGCTTGTTGAGGAAGGCGATGTTGTTGAGCAGCCAGTTCATGCCGCCCTTGGTCTTCTGGTTGCGGTCGAACGTCCACTTGACCGCCTCGGCGGTGAGCGGCGTCCCATCGTGGAACTTGACGCCGTCGCGCAGCTGCACCGTGTAGGTGAGCCCGTCGGCCGAGCGCTTCCACGACTTGAAGATCATGCCCTCGATGTTCGAGGACCGCGCGATGAGCGAGCTGCCGGACTTCGTCGTCTTCAGGTTCACCGGCGTGTCGTAGATCTGCTGGATCGCCCAGTGCGCCTGGATGAAGTTCGCGTAGGCCGGATCCAGCGTCTGCGCGTCGCTCGGGACCGCGATCGTCAGCGTCGTCGCGTCCTGCGACGCCGCAGCACCGGTGCCCTTCGAGCTTGCGGTCGTCGCCGCCAGGCCGAACGCAATGACGACGACGAGCAGCGCGAGTGCGCGCAGCTTGTGTGTCGACAACGGCATTACTCCTCCTCTCTGACGTCCGGCGTACCTGGCCGGTCAGGGTTGGTACGACGCGACGCGATCACCAGCTTCCCGCCTCCATCACGTCGAGCTCTTCGGCACCTGCGCTCCCGACCGGGCGCGCAGGCGTGGTGCGGTCAGAAGTACCAGCGACGTTCGTCAACCGGGCTCCGGGAACGCGTGCGGGTAGTGGGTGCGGGCGTGCTCCTGGGTCACGTACCCGTCGACGATGTCCTCGCGCACCGCGGCCGGGTCGCGCCCGGACGGGGGCCCGAACCCGCCGCCACCCCCGCACGTGAACGTGAACACCGATCCCTTCGGAAGCGGCAGGGCGGTCGCCTTCGCGACCTTTCGCGTCGTCCCGTCGGGGAGGCGCAGCTCGCCGCCGTTCGGCCGGCCGGGCAGGCCACCGGCGAGCCCCCAGGGTGGGTTCTTCGTCCGCTCGACGGTGGAGATCATGTACGCGTCCTCGAGGAACCGGAACGCGATGTCCGCTCCGAGGCCGCCGCGGAAGGTGCCCGGGCCGCCGGAGTCGGGAGCCAGCTCGCAGCGCTCCATGATCCACGGGTTGCGCGCCTCCCAGACCTCGAGCGAGGTGAACCGCGTGGCGGCCTCGCAGTGGTGGAGGCGGGAGCTCTGCCCGTCGCCGCGGCTCGAGGCGCCCTGCCCGACCGGGTGCGGTGAGCCGTCGTACCAGAACTCGCCGGTTCCCTCCCGGTAGCCGTACCAGGCGCCCGAGCAGAGGTCGCCGCCGGAGGCCGCCGGCACGTCGTTCGGGATCGCCTCGGCGAGCGCAGCGAGGATGACCTCGGTCGCCTGCATCGCCGGCCAACCGTAGAGGAAGCACGGCGAGGGCGAGAGGCAGTGGAACATCGACCCGGGCCGGGCGACGACCTCGATCGGCCGGAAGTGTCCCTCGTTCGGCGGCTCCTTGCCGCCCGCGAGCATCGTCAGGATCACGCGCGCCGCCGAGACGGTCGAGGCGACCGGGCAGTTGACCGGCCCCGCGTTGGCGCCGGGCGCGGCGCTGAAGTCGACGCGGACGTCGGCGCCGTCGATCTCCACGGCGACCTCGAACGGGATCGGATCGTCGCTGATCCCGTCGTCGTCCATCTCGCCGCGGCCGACGTAGCGGCCGTCCGGGAGCTTCTCGAGGTAGCTCCGCACGACCGCCTCGCCGTGGTCGTACATGCGCTCGACGCAGTTCGAGAACGTCTCCAGCCCGTAGCGCTCGACCAGCCGGACGAGCTGCGCGGCGCCGGTCCGCACGCCCGCTACCTCGGCGTTGATGTCGCCCTCGATGTAGCGAGGGAGGCGGGAGTTCGCGATCGCCATCTTCGCGATGTCCTTGACGAGGCGGCCGCGGTTGTAGAGCTTGACGCCCGGGAAGATCATCCCCTCCTGGAACACGTCCGTCGTGTCGGTGCAGTAGCTGTGCTTGGCGCCGATGTCGAGCCAGTGCGCCTTGATCGCCGAGTACGCGATCAGCTCGCCGGTCGGCAGGAACACCGGCATCACGACCGCGGCGTCCTGGGGGTGCGAGCCCGTCTTGTACGGGTCGTTCATGAGGATGATGTCGCCCGGCTCGAGCTCCGCCTCGCCGCCCACCTCCTCGACGGCCGCCTCGATGCAGAAGCTCATCGTCCCCATGAACATGGGCAGGCTCGGCGCCTGAGCGAGGAGCCGGATCCGGCGGTCGTAGAGGACGGCCGCGAAGTCGAGGACCTCGTAGATGATCGGCGACATCGACGTGCGCACGAGCGTGCTCTTGATCGCGTCGGCGGCGACATTGAGCCCGTGGCGAATGACCTGGGTCGTCACCGGGTCGGCCTCGTGGGCGCGCCCGTCGCCCCCTCTGCCGGCGCGGTAGGTGACGGCTTCGAGTTGCACCTGCTCAGGCTCCCTTCGTGTCGATGATCTCGAGCACGCCGCTCTCGTCGGCCCGCGCCCGGAAGTCCGCGTCGAGGTACGCCGTCGCCGTCTCCTCGACGACGATCGCCGGGCCGTCGACTCCCGCCGCGTCCACGTCGGCCCGGTCGACGATCGCGAAGGACATCTCCTCGCCGCGGGTGAACGACCAGGCCGTGACGGAGTCTCCCTGCCCGTTGGCGGCGGCCCGCGCGTCCGCGCCGCCGGCCGGGATCCCGGGCAGTCGCGTCCTCAGCGTGGCGCGGAGCGACACGATCTGCACCTGCTCCTCGATCAGGTGGTCGAAGGTGCGCTCGTAGTCGGCGAGGAAGCGCTGGCGGATCTCCTCGGCGCCGGCCGCGATCGCCGTCTCGCCGGGAACCGGGACAGTCAGCGAGTGCTCCTGCCCCACGTAGCGCATGTCGAGCGCGATCTCGGCGGTCGCCTCGCGCCGCTCCGCGGCGCGGCTCGAGAGCTGGGCGAAGAGCTCGCCCAGGATCGAGTTCGCCTCGGGCAGCGACGCGTCCTCGAGGGGCAGGATCCGCGTGCGGGCGGCGGTCTGCACGAGATCGGCCGAGAGCACGCCGAGGGCGGAGAAGTTGCCCGCGAACGGAGGCACCACGATCCGGCCGACCTCGAGCTCGCGTGCGAGCAGCGTCGCGAAGAGCGGCCCGGCGCCGCCGAACGGCATCAGCACGGCCTCGCGGGGGTCGTGCCCGCGCTCGATCGTGATCGAGCGGATCGCGCTCGCCATCCCGGCGGCGGCGATGGTCATGATCCCGTGCGCGGTCTCGGCGACCGTGTACCCGAGCGCGTCGGCGAGCGGCGCGATCGCGGCCTCGGCGAGCCCGGCGTCGAGCGCGATCCCGCTCGCAAGCCGGCCGTGGCCGAGCATCCCGAGCAGGAACGCCGCGTCGGTCACGGTCGGCTTCGTGCCGCCGCGGCCGTAGCAGGCAGGGCCCGGCACCGCGCCGGCGCTGGCGGGGCCGACGGTGAGGAGGCCGCCGACGTCGACCTCGGCGATCGAGCCGCCGCCCGCGCCGATCGAGCGGACGTCCATCCAGGCCGTCTGGACCGGCATGCCGGCGACCTCGCCCTGGAACATGAGCTGCGGGGCGCCGCCGACGATCAGCGCCGTGTCGAAGCTCGTGCCGCCGACGTCGGCGGTGATCACCGAGTCGAGGCCGAGGGAACGGGCCAGCGCCGCCGCTCCCTCCGCGCCCGCAACGGGGCCGGACATGATCGTCTCGAACGGCCGCTCCTCCGCCTCGGCGAAGGTGAGGGCACCGCCGCCCGAGCGCGTCACGATCGCCGTTCCCCCGAAGCCCGCGGTCCGGAGCTTGCCCTCGAGCGCCTGCAGGTAGCGCGTCATCCGGGGCCGGACGTAGGCGTCGATCACGGTCGTCGACGTGCGCTCGTACTCGCGGTACTCGCCCGAGATCGCGTGGGACATCGAGACCTCGCCGGCGAAGCCGCGGTCACGGAGGGCGGCGCACGCGGCGATCTCGTTCGCCGGGTTCGCGTAGGCGTTCATGAACGCGATCGCGATCGAGTCGACGCCGGCGGCCGCGAACGTCTCGAGCGCCGTCGCGACGTCCTCCTCCTCGAGGGGGACGAGCACCTCGCCGAACGCCGTGACGCGCTCGGTCACGGGCAGCCGCAGCCGGCGCGGCACGAGCGGCGGCGGCGCCCGCCAGAACAGGTCGTACGGATCGAGCCGGTCGCCGCGCGCGATCTCGAGCACGTCGCGGAAGCCGCGCGTCGCGAGGAGCCCGACGACGGCGCCCGTCCGGGTCAGCAGCGAGTTGAGCCCGACGGTCGTCCCGTGCAGGAAGTACGCGGCCTGCTCGACGCCCTGTCGCGGGATCGCGGCGGCGACGGCGGCGAGGACGCCGTCCTCCGGCGCGGCGGGCGTCGTCGGCTCCTTGGCGGCGCGGATCTCGCCGGTCGCCTCGTCGTAGTAGACGAGGTCGGTGAAGGTGCCGCCCACGTCGACGCCGACCCGGGTCGCCATCAGCGCCGCGCCTCTGTCATGTGGGTGGATGGGATCGTGGGGAGCACGGGCGTTCGTGAGCGAAATCGTCATGGAGCGTTGCACAAGCGGGAGAGAGGTGCAAGCATCGTCTTCTGATGGCAGAGATCGACGATCCGAGGCTCGACGGACTCCCGCTCGCCGCGCTCTTCGAGCTTCTGCGCATCCCCTCGGTCAGCGCCGATCCGGCGCGGGCGGCAGATGTGCGGGCGGCGGCGACGTGGGTGCGCGACTTCATCGTCGAGTCCGGCGGCGAGGCCGAGGTCGTCGAGACCGCCGGTGCCCCGCTCGTCGTCGGCGAGCTCAGGGCCTCCTCGGCTCCCGAGGAGGCGCCGGACGTCCTCTGCTACGGCCACTTCGACGTGCAGCCGCCCGAGCCGCTCGACGAGTGGGAGAGCCATCCGTTCGAGCCCGAGGTGCGTGACGGCCTGCTCTACGCGCGCGGCGTCGCCGACGACAAGGCGCAGCTCTGGATGCAGCTGGTCGGGGCGTCGACGCTCGCCGCGGAGGGGCGGCTGCCCGTCAACGTCCGTTTCCTCTGCGACGGAGAGGAGGAGATCGGCGGCACCAGCGCGTCGGAGCACATCGCGGCCGACACGCGCGGCGCCAAGGCGTGCGTCGTCTTCGACGGGGGCATGCTCGCCCCGGGCGTCCCGGTGTTCAACCTCGGGCTGCGTGGCTTCTGCTACTTCCACGTCACGGTCAGGACCGGCGAGCGCGACCTCCACTCCGGCCTCTACGGCGGCGCCGTGCTCAATGCCCTCCACGCGCTGGTCCGGGCGCTGGACGGCGTCATCCCGGTCGACGGCGAGCTGCCGGAGCCGCTCCGTCGCGGCGTCCTCGAGCCGTCGGCGGCGGAGCTCGCGGACTGGCGCTCCCTGCCCGCGGGCGCCGAGGTGATCGGCGAGCAGGGCGCCGTGCCGGCCGACGCCGCCGCGGCCGCCGACTTCTACCTGCGGACGTGGGCCTCGCCCTCGCTCGACGTGAACGGGATCGAGGGCGGCTCGCCGCACCTCCTGAAGACGGTGACGCCGGTCGTCGCGCACGCGAACCTCTCCATCCGGCTCGTCCCCGGGCAGGAGCCGGACGAGATCCGCGAGGCGGTCGAGTCGCTCCTGCGGATCGCCGCGCCGGCGGGGGCGACCGTCGAGGTCGACCTCCTCGCCTCGACCCCGCCCGTCCTCTTCGCCCACGACAGCCCGGCCGTCCAGCTCGCCGCCGGCGCCTTCGAGCGCGTCGTCGGCCGGCGGCCGCTCTTCGTGCGCTCCGGCGGCTCGCTCCCGTTCGCGGCGGCGCTCGCCGGACGCGGGATCCCGTTCATCGGCACGGGCTTCGACCTCCCCGACGGCAACGTCCACTCGCCGAACGAGCGGCTGCGGGTCGACTACCTCCCGCTCGGAGTCGCCGCGTCCCGCGAGGTGCTCCTCGCGCTCCGGGCGCTCGAGTAAGGTCGGCGCCGTGCCCCGCGCCGTCGACGAGCTCGATCGCCTGGTCGTCGCCGCCCTGCAGCGCGAGCCGCGCGGCACGTGGCGGGCGATCGCGCGCCGGATCGGCGTGTCGGAGGCGACAGTCGCGTGCCGCGCGCGGCGGCTCCTCGACGCGGGCATCGTCCGCGTGATCGGGTCGCCGGTCTCGACCCGGCTCGACCTCGGCTTCCACGTCCTCGTCAGCTTCAGCTGCCGCGCGGGCGACACGCTCGAGGTCGCGCGCACGCTCGCCCGCCGCGCCGACGTCCGCTTCGTCGCCGTCGTCACCGGCACCTTCGACGTCGTCGCCGAGTTCCTCGTGCCGTCGAAGCGGCAGCTCGCCTATGTGCTGCTCGAGGAGATCCAGCGCATCCGGGGGTCGTCGAGACGAGCACGAACACGGTCCTGCGCACGTACAAGGTGCAGGAGACGTGGAGCTCGGCCCTCCTCCGCGACGGCGGGTTGCCGGAGCCGGACCGCGTCGAGTGGCCCGATCTCGAGGAGGAGGACGCAGCCGCCCCACGGGAGCCGCTCGGCGCGGTCGACCTGGGGCTCCTCCAGCTCGTGAGCCAGGACGGGCGCCGTAGCAACGCCGACCTCGCCGCCGAGGTGGGGATCAGCGAGTCAGCCGTCTCGCGCCGCCTCCGGGGGCTCGTCCATGGCGGCTACGTCGTCTTCGCCGCGCTCGTCGACCCCGCTGCGCTCTGATTCGAGGTGGAGGCGCTGATCTGGATCGACGCCCAGTCCGACGGCCTCCAGGACGTCGCCTCGTACCTCGCCGGGCAGCCCGGGGTGCGCTACGTCTCTGCGACGAGCGGGCACAGCGACGTCGTCTGCGAGGTGGTGCTGCCCGCGCTCGACGATCTCCTCTCCTTCGTCGTCACGGTCCTCGGCGCGCATCCCGCGATCCGCGGCTACGCCGTCTCCCACCAGCTCCTCACCCTCAAGCGGGGGTACCTCGACTACGAGCCGTTCGAGACGGGCGCCCGGCCGGCGCCGGTCGATGCGGAGACGCCGGGCGCGTAGGAAGCGACGGTCAGCCGGCGGCGAGCGCCCTGGCGGCGGCGAGCGCCCCGGTCGTGGCGGCGGTCTCCATCGTCCCGAGCGGGGTGAAGTAGTCGCCCGCCAGCTGGATCCTCCCGGCGACGCTCAGGTGCAGCTCTAGCGCCTGCTGGATGCGCTCCCGTCCGGGCCCCGCGTTCGTGTTGCCAAGCGGCCAGCGCTGGACGATCGACTCGGTCACGAGGTCGGGCGCCTGCGGGTAGACCGTGCCGAGATCGCGGAGGAAGGCCGTGCGGATCTCGTCGTCGGAAGCCTCGAGCAGCCGGTCGGCGCTGTCGGAGCCGGCGTACACCATCAGGCTTCCGCCCGCGACGCGGGCGCCCTCGCGCAGCGGCTGCGCATGGTTGAAGAGCATGTCGAACGCGCGGCCCGGCGTGGCGACCGAGTACACGTGGTCCCACGGCGTCGAGCCCGTCTCGGAGGTGAGCATCGCCATGCTCAGGAACGCGCGGTAGCGGAGCCCGGCGAGCGCACTGCGCAGGTCGTCGGGGAGGGCGGCGACGATCGCGAGCGCCGACGGTCCGGGCACCGCGACGACGGCCTGGCGGGCGCGGATCGTCCCGTCGGCGGTTTCGATGACCGCGGCGTCGCCCTCGACGCGGACGCACTCCACCGGCGTCCGCAGCCGGATCCGGCCGCCCAGCGTCTCCGCCATCGCCGCTGGGAGCCGACCGGTTCCCCCGAGCAGGTTCCGGGCCGTGATCGTGTGGCGCCCGCCCCACACGTGTGCGAAGAGCCCGACACCGGCCCCCGCGGACATCGTCTCGAGCGTGGAGGGGCCGCGGTTGACCGCGCAGCGGAAGATGCTCTCGGTCGTCGGCCGCATCCGGCCGAGGAAGTCGCCGAACGTCCCGTCGTCGAGGAAGCCGGCGTTCAGCACGTGCGGGGCGCGACCGTCGACGACCTCGAGCCGCGGCCCCTCGCGGAAGTAGCGCTTCACCCCCCGTTGCAGGCGCAGGCCCGTGCGGGCGAAGGAGATCCGCTCGCGCAGCGGGAGCGGCAGCGTCAGCGGGTAGCGCGGCGGCCGATCGGAGTCCTCCACCTTGCCGCCGACCGCGAGGCCCCGGAGCGTCCCCGTGACCGGGATCGCCACGAGCCCGTTCTCCCGGACGAGGCGGTCGACGGTCGTGCCGGCGGCGGGCAGCAGGTGCGCACCGAGGTTGAGCCAGTACGGGTCGCGACGGTGGGAGAGGATGCGCCCGCCGACCCGGTCGCCGGCCTCGAGCAAGCAGACGTCGCGGTGACGCAGCTCCCACGCCGCCGTGAGGCCGCAGATGCCGCCGCCGACGACGACGAACTCGTGGTCAGGCGCCGGCACGGTCGGGGTCGGTCGCGATCACCGGTGTGCGACAGTACCACCCGCGATGGCAGCTCCACTCGACGGTACGACCGTGCTCCTGACCGGAGCCTCGAAGGGAATCGGAGCGGCGATCGCCCGGCGGCTCGGGGCGGACGGGGCGACGCTCGTGGCGCACTACGGCGCCGACGAGGAGGGGGCGCGCGAGGCGACGGCCGCGATCCCCGGCGATCGGTGCCGGCTGCTCGCCGCCGATCTCTCGGTGCCCGGCTCCGGGCGGCGGCTGTTCGGCGAGGCGGTCGCCGCGGCCGGCCGGATCGACGTCGTCGTGCTCAACGCGGCGGTGATGCCCGACTCGCCGATCGACGGGGAAGACGACGCGTGGGACGAGGCCTGGGAGCGCTCGCTCCGCGTCAACGTCGTCGAGCCGGCGAGCCTCATGCGCGAGGCGGTCCCGCATTTCCTCGAGCACGGCGGCGGAATCGTGATCGCGATGTCGAGCTGGAACGCCCACCGCGCGGCCGGCAACCCGAAGCTGATCGCCTACAGCGCGTCCAAGGCCGCGATCCGGAATGCAACGCAGTCGATCGCCCGCGCCCACGCGAAGGACGGCGTGCTCGCCTACGTCGTCGCGCCCGGGATCGTCCGCACGCGTCTCTCGGAGACCTCGGCCGCGAGCCTGGGCGGCGAGGCCGCGGTGACGGCGACGCTCGCGATGGGCGAGTGGGTGCCGCCCGAGGAGGTCGCCGAGCTCGTCGCGTTCCTCGCCACCGGCCGCTGCCGGCACCTGACGGGGGCGACTCTCGACGTCAACGGCGCGAGCTACATCAGGTGACACGGGCGGCGGCATTCCGCCCGGCGATCCAGCCGAAGGTGACGGCGAGCCCGAGCGTCGTCCCTCCCGCCCAGTAGGCCTGCCCGGCCGGCGAGGCAACGCAGTTGCCGGCCCCGTAGAGCCCGGGGATCGGCTCGCCGTCGAGGCCGACGACGCGTGCCTCCGGGTCGATCTCCGGCCCTCCCTTCGTGTCGAGCGTGCCCGGCACGAGCACGACCGCGAAGTACGGTCCCTCGCCCCGGAACGGGTGCATGGTCGGGTTCGGCGCCGGCTCGGGACGCGGCGCCCCGGAGCGGGCGCGCTCGGTCG